>DASTLK010000587.1:0-3582 GCA_035715025.1 Vicinamibacteria bacterium | reverse complement strand
CACCGCCGGTCGTGATCACGGCTTGACCCGGCGGAAGCGAACCCCGTCGCGCGCGAATGGCGCGGCACTCTTCCAGGATGGCGGAACCGCCGACGCGATGAATGGCGCCGTCGACGCCACCGCCCCCCAGGAGCGAGGAGTTGGCGGCGTTGACGATGGCAGAGGTGCGCTCGCGCGTGAGGTCGCCGCGCGCGATCTCCAGCCGACCGGGACCGATCGTCCGCGAAAGGCCGCGATCGGCACTCACGTCAGCGTGGGCGGGAAGGGGAAGGGGGCGCGAGGAGCGGGCGGGGCTCCCCGCGCCTGGGTGAGCTACTTCGCGGCGCCGAGAGCGGCGTCCTTGGCCGCCTTCGCCACCACGAACTTCAGCCGCCGCCGGGCGGGGATCTTCATTTCCTGGCCGGTCTGGGGATTGCGTCCCATCCGCGCCTTGTAGTTGCGCACCACGAGCTTCCCGACTCCAGGAATCGTGAAGCCGTTCTTGGCTTCCTTGTGCGCGAGGTTGGCCAGCGCCTCGAGATAGGCGGCCGACGTCTTCTTCGGGATGTCGACCGTCTCGGCCAGCGCGGCCACGATCTTCGACTTGGTCATCGGCTTTGCCATCGACTCAATCCTCCAGTGGGCGGTTCGAGGCGCCGCCGCGCGGACGCCATCAAAAAAGGAGCGCCATTCTACATGGGGAGTCACGCGCGGTGTCAACAGGATTCGCGGACCTCGCTACGGCGGAATACCCGCATCTGGAGCGGGCGGAATGGGTCAGGGCGTGGCGGGGCCGGCGTCGCGCACGAGGAACAGTGTCTCGCCCGCGCGCACGAAGCCGAGCTCTTCGCGGGCCAGGCGCTCGATCGCGCGCGGGTCGGAGCGCAGGGCCTTGATTTCGGTCGCGAGGTGCGCGTTCTCCGCCTCCAGCCCTTCGACCTCGCGCGCGAGCGCTTCCGCGCGGTGACGTTGATCGATGAGATGGAGCAGGCCGCGGTCGCCGAAGAGGGCGCCCACGATGAGGGCGACGAGGGCGATGATCGAGGCGAGGGTCGCCGCCTTGCGGCGCAGACCGACTTCGCCCGGGCGGTCCTCGCGTGCCACTCTGACCTCAGCCGTCACGAAAGTGATCGGAGTGTAACATGTTGATAGATCGCCCTATGTGCGGGCGACCACACTCACTCCCAGCTTGACGCCCGTGCGCCGGAGCTGCGCCTGCTGGTAGCGCCGGAGCAGGCCCACCAGCTCGACGTTGACCTTCTGCAGGCGCTGCAGCCCGCGCCGGAACTCGCGGTAGCGGAGCACGAGGGTTCGGGCACGGGCCGCCTCCCCGGGGTCGAGGTAGGAGTAGGACCCCCGGCCCCCGCTGCGGTTCGACAGCACGTAGTAGGGGCCGTGCTTGCGGCCGCTGTGGCAGGCGCAGCCCGCCTTCCCGCATTCCATGTGGCGGACGAGCAGCGAGCCCTGGAGCTGGGCGCGCAGCCGGAGGAGGGCGGAGACGAGCCCGCGCTGCTCGACCAGCCTCGATCGCACCCGCGCCCGGATCGCCTCCGCGCTGATCATTGTCCTACAGTGTATTGGATATTAGACACTGTAGGAATACACCGAAGCGCGGAAGGAGTCAAGACCCGGGCGCGAGCCGCCCACGGGCGCGCGGCCCGGGTATGATCGGCAGGGGAGGCGCCGCATGTGGCTGCTGAAGACGGAGCCGTCGAGCTACGCCTACGACGATCTCGAGCGCGACAAGCGCGCGACCTGGGACGGGGTCAAGAACCCCGTCGCCCTCCGGAACCTCCGGGCCATGAAGGAGGGCGACGCCGCGCTCATCTACCACACGGGCGACGAGAAGGCGGTCGTGGGCACCGCGCTCGTCGTGCGCGCGGCCTATCCCGATCCGAAGTCCAAGGACCCGCGGAGCGTGGTGGTGGACCTCACGCCGGCGGGCCGGCTGCCGCGGCCGGTGACGCTGGCGGAGATCCGGCAGCTCCCCGCCTTCGCGGAGAGCCCGCTGCTACGTCAGGGGCGGCTGTCGGTGGTTCCGCTCACGAAAGGGCAGTGGAACGCGCTGACGAAGAAGGCTTCGGAATAGAAGAGCGATCGGCAAGATTAGCAAGATAGAGGTGCGGGCCAGGTCGGCGGTCAGCTTTTGCCGTCTAGAACAACGGCCGCACTTGCTCCGCGATCCACTCCAAATACACCTGGTGCCCGGCAACGATCGGAATCACCACCACCTCGGGCAGCTCGTACGGGTGGAGCTCCAACAGGCGCGCCTTCAGTGGTTCGACTCGATCCGCCATCGTCTTGATCACAAGTAGCAGCTCCGGCTCCTGCTCGACGCTGCCCTTCCAGCGGTAGATCGACGTGATTCCGGGCACGATGTTCACGCACGCGGCGACGCGCTCCTCGACCAGCGTCCGTGCGATCTTCTGCGCGTCCGACTGCGCGCCGACCGCAGACATCACGAGTACGGGCGCCGTCACACCGCTGCCAGTCCTCGCTCGAGATCCGCTGCAATATCCTCCGCGTCCTCGATCCCGACGCTGATGCGCACGAGGCCGTTGCCGATGCCCAGGGCGTCCCGCTCGGGCTGCGTATACCCGGCGTGGGTCATGGTGGCCGGATGCGAGATCAAGGTCTCGACGCCGCCGAGGCTCTCACCCAGCGAGCACAGCTTCACCGCCCGCAGCAGCCGGTCCGCGGCCTCGCGCGTGCCGAGGTCGAACGAGATCAAGGCTCCGAAGCCGCTGGATTGCCGCCGGTGCACGTCGTGCCCGGGATGGTCGGTGAACCCCGGCCAGTAGACCTTGCGCACCTTCTTCTGCTCGCGCAGGAAGGTCGCCACCCGCCGACCGTTCTCCTCGTGGCGCGGCATCCGCACGGCCAGCGTCTTCGTGCCGCGCAACACCAGCCACGAGTCGAAGGGCGAGAGGATCGCCCCCGCCGCGTTCTGGTAGTACTGGAGCCACTGCGCGTGGGCCTTGTCCTTGACCACCGCCACTCCGCCCACGCTGTCCGAGTGCCCGTTGAGGAACTTCGTGGTCGAGTGGACCACGATGTCCGCCCCCAGCTCGAGCGGGCGCTGGAAGAAGGGGCTCATGAACGTGTTGTCCACGACGAGCAACGCGCGGCGCCGGTGCGCGGCCTGGGCCAGGGCCGCGATGTCGCAGACCTTCATGAGCGGGTTGGTGGGGGTCTCGATCCAGAGCAGCGCGAACTCGCCCGCCGCCTTGTCGAAGGCGCCCGCGTCGCTCGCGTCCAGGAACGCGAACTCCACGCCGTAAGCGGCCAGGATCTTCGTGAAGAGGCGATGGGTGCCGCCGTACACGTTGTCGGAGACGACCACGCGCTGGCCGGGCTTGATGAGCGACATCACGGCGTTGGTGGCCGCCATGCCGGACGCGAAACAGTAGGCGTCGGTGCCGCGCTCGAGGGCGCAGAGGTTCTTTTCCAGGGCGCGCCGCGTGGGATTCTGGGTGCGGGCGTATTCGTAGCCCTTGTGCTGCCCGATCCCTTCCTGGACGTACGTCGAGGTCTGGAAGATGGGGGTGACGATCGCGCCCGTAGACGCGTCTGGTTCCTGTCCGGCATGAATGCAATCCGTAG
>DASTLK010000586.1:0-14232 GCA_035715025.1 Vicinamibacteria bacterium | reverse complement strand
GGCTGGCGACGGTGCCCGCGATCTTGCGCTGGGCCTCGTCCGCCTTGCGCAGGCGGTCGGTGGCCCTGGCGACGTCCTCGACCGTCGGCGCGCTCAGGGCGGCCAGGCGCTGGAGAGTGCCGACCGCGGACTCGTCCTGGCCCTGTCCCGTCGATCCCGCCAGCACGCGCTCGACCTTGTCGAGGTCCCAGTCCTTGCCGTCGAGGGCGTCCACGACTTCGCGCGCGCGGTGGTCGTCGGCGAAGGTCGCGCGGAGGGCGGCCACGATCTTCGCCTGCATCTCGGCCGCGGCCTTGTACGCCTTCTCGCGCTGGAGGCGCGCCTCGCGCAGGCGGTCCTGGCTCGTGACGAGATCCTCCAGGCCGAGGATCGCGGCCAGCCCGTCGTACAGCTTGGACGGCCCCTCGTCGAGCATCGAGCCGAGCTCGTTGTAGCTGAGGCAGGGCCGGTAGCTGCGCAGCGGCTCGTCCCATCCGAGGGCGGCCGCGTCCATCCTTTCCTTGCCGCGGATCTGGGCCGTGCGGCTCCCGGCCTCCAGGGGGTCGCCCTCCTTCCAGGCCAGCACGAGCGCGCAGGGCTTGGGTTCGCCCTGGAGCGAGAACTCGGCCTGGACGGAGGCGTGCGGATGATGGAGGTTGCGCCAGCCGTCCTTCCAGATCTTGGCGCGGTCGAGCCAGCGGTAGGTCTGGCCGGTGAGGAGCAGCTCGAGCCCTTCCGCGAAGCTGGACTTGCCGGACCCGTTGCGGCCGATGACGAGGGTGAGGCCGGGTCCGGGCGGCAGCTCGAGGCTGACCTGCTTCCCCACTCCGCGGAAGCCCTCGACGGTGATGGAGCGCAGGTAGGCGACCTGGGGCTCGGCGGCGATGGGGCCCTTCGACGCCTTGGTCTTGCCCTTCGAAGTGGTGGTCTTCCCCTTCTGTGGGACCGCGCCCGCTTCGATCGCGTCCGCCAGCGCGTCGTCGCCCTCGAGCGCGGCCAGCACGAGCAGCTTCCAGGCGTCGTCCTTGCCGGCGGCAACCTTGTTGAGCTTGTCGAGGACGCGCGCGGAGAGGCCGGGATCGGAAGGCATGAGGCTATCTATACAGGACTTCCGCGTCCTGACATCCCACCACGCCGTGGGAGCTCGCGCACAGTTGATAGACCCCGGCGTTCTGGGGGACGAGGATCTTGTTGAAGTCGTTGCTGTCCGGGTAATCGTGGACGATCACCTTGTCGCTCCCCCGCTCCATCCACCAGGTGATGTCGTTGCCGACGATGTGGCGCGGGACGTCCAGGTTGTTGCGCTGCTTCGGGGTGGCGGTGACGAAGCCGCGGCAGCCGAAGGGCAGCTCGTTGGCTCCGTTGCGCGGCGCCGTGATGCCGTCCTCGCACTGGACCGAATAGAAGGCGACGCGCACGTAGGCAATCGCATCCTTGGCCTCCACCGGGAACGACGCCGGGGTGCACGTCTGCTGGTACACGCGGTTTCCGCGCTGGACGTGGTCGGTCGGGAGAAGGACGTTGTAGTCCTCGCTGAGGTCGTTGCTGTTCTTCACGGAGACGACGGAGGCCTCGTCCGTCTCCGCGCAGAAGCCCACCGCCCGCAGCTCGTCCGCCACTCCGGCCAGGTAGGGATGCGGTTGGAGCACCCGCCACTCACCGGGCCCGGCCGTGTTCGCGACGTCGAAGTATTCCGGGTGGCGCTCGGCCAGGCGGTCGATGGCGGCGTTGACGTCGGCCTCGAACTGCTCGCCGCGGCGGCGGCACTCCGTCTCGAGGGTTCCGTTACCGAAGCGGCAGACCGCGGCCGGAGATGCAGACGGCGCCGGCGAGGCGGCGGAGATCGAGACCGAAGACCCGCGGGCGGGGCTGGATGCAGCCGGCGTCGGGCCGCTGGATGAAGACGAGGCCGAGCAGGACATCGCACAGAGAAGGGCGCCCGCTGCGGCGATGCTCATGATGGACCCTACGCTCCCAGGGTTCGCTCGAGTCCCAGAAATCATCCGGCCAGACTCTCACGCGAGGGCGCGAAGATCAACCGGCGGCGGGCCGGGCGCGCCCGAAGAGCCAGGCCACGAACATGCCAAAGAGGAAGTCGGAGGAGCCCGTCTCCAGCAGGTGGGCCATGCGCACGTCGTACGGCATGTACGGGTTGGGCATGAGCAGACCCGCGCTCATGACCACCGCGAAGAGGATCCCCACGGCGAGGGCCCGCTCCGTCAGGGACCCGCCCATCGAACGGAGGACCATGACCCCGAGCGCGGTCCAGGCGGCACCTCGCAGCAACTGGAACGCGGGAAGCCAGGGCGTGTCGCGCAGGACGCTGCGCATCTGCATCCAGAAGGGGCCGTCGGTCCCCTGGTAGTACGCGCGGACGGCGGGACTGCGCCAGGCCACGTAGTAGCCGAACACGAAGTACACGAGGACGTAGGCGGCGGCGGCCAGCGGCAACTTCGCGCTCCACAGGGGCGCGGACGCGGCGGGGCGCGGACCCGCAGCCGTGTCCGACGCCGGCTCCGTCCGCCAACGGCCGAGGATGCGGACGGCGAGCGGGGTCCAGAGACAGGCGTGGAGAAGGCCGGCCATCAGGATGCGCGGGATCATCTCCGCGGGCAGGTGCTGCGCCATCCCGGAATAGGCCTGGAAGACCCAGGACTCCACCTGCGGCATGAAGGACTGAACGCCGAACAAGACGGCAATCATGGTGGCGGTGAGGGCCCAGCCCCGGAGCCGCGAGCGCAGGATCAGCCAGGCCATGACCGCGGTGTCGAGTGCGGCCACGACCAGCGGGGCCAGCGCCGGCGGCATGGGCGAAGCGGCGGCCGTGGGGTCGGCGGGTACGGCGGGCATGAGCAGCCCGAAGGCGAGGCCGAAGCAGATCAGGTAGGCCAGGCCGGCGAGGGCGAGACGTGCCCCGGCCCCCAGGAAGCGAGTGAGAGCGATTGGCGTCCTCCCGGCCGGTAGTCTAGTCGACGCTGATCTTCCCTGCCTCGAGGACCTGCTCGAGCGTCTGGGATCCCGTCCAACTCGACGAGAAGAGCAGCGCGCTGCCGTCCCACAGCGTGACTGCGATCGCGTCGCCGGAACCATGGTGATCGCCCCTGTCGGTGACCGTCACTTGCAGGACGAGGTTGCTCCCCACGGTGACCGCCTTCCGCGCGTCCGTGACGTCGATCAGGGTGGCCGTCCAGCGCATGTCGGCCCGTCCCATGCACGTCGCGCCGCGGCCGTGGCATTGCTTGCCCGAGGGTGCCTCCTCGGAGACGCCGAGGAGATCGATGTCGCCGCTCCTGATGACGTAGGTCTGGTCGCCCACGCGGAAGACCACCTCGATGTGCCCCTTGGGATCCCGGGGAGCCTTCGGCTTGTACCTCACGCCCAGCGCGAACGCCGCTTTCGAGCCAGCGGTGGCCTTATAACTGCCGCCCGAAGCGCCGAGGACCAGTCGTCCGGCGCCGCCCACGAAGCTGCCCTCGGGCGTGAGGATCTCGACCATCGACCGGCTCGCGCCCTGGTAGTAGCCGTCCACCTCGACGTCAATCGCGTGCGTGCCCGGCCAGAGCGGCACGCTGCAGTTCACCGACCCGCTCGCCGTCCCCTCGAGCAGGGTCGGGGGAAGTGGTTCGCACAGCGGCACGCCGTTCTCTTCGAACGTCACTCTCGCGTTCCTGATGTCGCCCGCCTCCGTGTCGGCGAGCGACGGGACGACCGACCCGTCGCGTACCGTCGCTCGCAGCACCACGGTCGCCATGGGCGCGCCGGGAGAGGTGAAGGCGAGGACGTCGCCGGTGTAGGTGGCCTCCGCGTCCTCCGGGCTGACGGTGATCGCGAACGAGGTCGAGGCCTTGTCATCCGCCTCGTCCGTGACCGTCACCCTCACGTTGTAGGTCCCGGGAGCGGCCGTGACCGCGCCCGTCAGTGCCCACATCGCGCTTCCGGGCCGCGTCGCGTCGTCGGAGACGGAGGCCGCGGCCAGGGACAGGCCCGCGGGCAGGCCGGTGACGGACGCGACGAGGGCGGAGCCCGCGGAATCGGCATCGCGGGCGGAGACGGTCACCGCGGACGAGAGCGAATCGCTGTATTGCACGGCGGCGCCTCCGGGCCCGCCGCTCGTGATGACGGGAACGGCCCGGATCACGAAATCGCGGTTGGAGACGTCGAAAAAGACGTTCCCGATCGCCTCGACCTTCACGCGGGCCTGCGTCGTGCCCACGTTGGGCAGCACCACGGTTTCGGCGCCGTCGTTGGGGGTGCTCGCGGCCAGGTCGTAGGCGTAGGTGTGACCCCCGTCGATGGAGAGGCGGATCCTCACGTCGGTGGTCTGGACGGGCGGCAGGTTCGTGTTCGCCACGTCCCACGTCACCGTCTGGACGGAGCCGCCCGCGTAGGTCACGACCTTGTTCGGAGCCGTGACCAGGAACGGCCCCGCGTGCGCGGCCAGGACCAGGGTCGTCGTCGCCGTGTTCACGCCGCCCCCGTCCGCGCGTCCGTCGCGTGCGGTCAGGCGGAAATGGAGCGACGGCGGGCTGGCGTTCACCCCGGCCACCCCCATGTAGGCGGCCGTGGGCAGGAACTCCGAGAAACAGTCGACGTCGCCGGCGGGACAGGTCCCGTTCTCGGCGTTGGTGTCATTGGCCAGGATCTGTTCGAGGTCCGGGAACACGCGCGTCGGCTCCGTGCCCGCCGCGTTCTCGCCGCGCGGATCGTACTCCAGCGCGTCCGACGCGCCCACGACGGCCGCGCTCCCGAACTGCCGGAAGAGCGGCCCGTTCGTCTTCATGTCACTCATCAGGGCCGTGCCCGTCGGTCCGCCGCGGTCGTTCTGCTCCCAGGTGTAGGTGAGGGTGTCGCCGTCCGCGTCCGTCGCGCTCCCCGTGAGCGCGAACGGCGTGCGCAGCGGGATGGTGAATTGCGTGGGCACGGTGACGACCGGGAACGAGTTCCCGGTGGGCGTCACGACCCCCCGGTGCGTGGTCGGGCCGCCCTTGGCCACCTCACCGATATGACCGGTGCAGGCGTTGCAATTCACGAGCGCGATGGGGGCCACGTCGGTCAGCGCGAGTGAGCCCCCGAGTGTGATGGTGAAAGACGTGTCGGGGACGACGCTGACGCTGGCGGTGCCGAAGGCGGGCCAGCCCGCGATGCCCTGGATGGCGGCCTGTATGCCCGCGGCGGTGAAGTTCTTACCGCGGACGATGGGCACGGAGTCCTTCCCTTTGAAGCGGAGCTGGAAGGAGTCCGTCCCGTCGAAGCCCGTGAGGACGGCCATCTGCACGTCGTTGATGCTGGCCTCGGCGGCGGCCACGAAGTTCGTGATCTCGTCGAAGCTGCGCGACGACCAGTAGGGGTCGGAATGGGCCTGGAGATCATCCGTCTGGCACATCCCCGCGCGGCCCATGATCGAGGACCCGCTGCCCGGCTCGACCGAGGTGCTGGCGTTGCGGCTGGTGCTGATGCAGCTCCCGGACGTCCCGTTGACGGTGTGGTTGGCCGAGAACTGATGGCCCATCTCGTGGGCCACGTAGTCCACCGCGAACGAATCACCCACCGGGTTCGCGAGACCCGTGCAGCCCATGGCCTTGTTGTTCCCGCCCACGACGGCGAGGCTCGCCATCCCGCCCGCGTCGAGCCCGAGCGCCATGTGGCCGATGTCGTAGTTCGAGGCCCCGACGAGGAGGCCGATCACCTGCCGGATCCGGGTCAGGGCACTTGCGCACGACGTGGCCTGGGTGAGCGTGAAGCAGGCGGCGCCGCCGCAGGGGCCGTCGAGGCCCGTCATCTGGGCGTCCGTATTGAGGTTCAGGACGTCGTTGTCGTCGATCAGCATCAGGCGAATCGAGGTCTCGGACTCGTACACGTGGGTGACGCGGTTGACGAGCGCGACCTTGGCCGCGGTGACGTTGGCGGCTCCGAAGTATTCGGCGTAGCGGGGGTCAGTGAGCAGGGCCAGGCGATAGGTCCGGACCTGATCTCCCACGGGCGGATCGACGGACGTGTCCTCGGCGGTGACCACGTCGTACGCGCTCGAGGCGGTGCTCGTCCCATCCGTGGCTTCGACGAAGCGAGTGCCGAGGCCCTCGTCGGGGTCGGCGACGAAGCTCACCTCGAAGGTCCCGCTTGCATCCGCGACCCCGTCGACGGTGCGCGATCTCCCCTCGTCCGCGGAGATCGTGATCAGGATCGGGGCCAGGGGCGCGAAGCCGGCGCCGCGCAGGCTGACCGTGTCCAGTGCGTGATAGTAGCCGCGGTCAGCGAAGATCTCGGGGACCTCCGCTGCGGACTCCACGAGGGGGCCGTGCGGGTTGTCGACGACGTCGCGCCGGAAGTAGCTTTGATGGAGGCTCGGGTCGAGAGGCGCGAAAGGGTCGATGTACCACATGCCCTGCGGGCCGCGCACTGAGGCGTGCAAGCCGAGCGGGCTCAGGTCGAGCCGGATCGTGCTGGCCGGACTGTCCACCCCCTGGCCGCTGTACGTCTTGATCTCCGGATGCATCGCGGCCAGCCCGGGCTCCATGACCGGCGATTCGGACACGGCGAAGCGCTGAAAGCCGCCCTCGGGGGCGGGCAGCGAGACCACGAGCGGCCGCTCGCGGGCCGCGCGGCCATGCTCACGGGGAGCGCCGGCCATCACCGCCGCGAGGGCGCGATGGTCGAGGGCCAGGGTGCGGACGCGCTTCGTCCGGCGCGGCGCCCGCCCGCTCTTCTCCGGAGCTGCCGCCGGAGCGTCCTCGGGCCGCCACAGATCCTGGGTCGCATCGTGAGGCGGACCCTCGGCCGCTCTCGCGGGAATCGCGAGAGTCGCGGTCAGCACGAGAAGATGAAGGGTCCGACGCGCGGCCAACCGTGGTCGCCTTTCCGCCCCCCGAGGGAATCGTGGGCAAGGCGATGCTCGCGGTGGCCGCGAGCCCCGTCAAGGCGAGGAAGCGGGTCGGATGATGCGCATCACAGCAACGAAGATGGGTCGGATCGCGAAGCTGACCCTAATTGCTTGAGTGGCCTGTGCGAGGGCGTTGCCGCCAGAAGGACTGGCTGGTGTGCGCTCGATCACTCCGCGCGCTTCAAGGAATACTTGAGGGAGTCCGGTCAGAAGCGCGCCAGGTATGTGAGCTTTACCGCGATTCCCCGATTCGCCACCCGGCGCAGCGTCGCCCCCTCGCCGCGGTCCTCGTTGAACACCACGAAGAGGTCGCTGCCCGGTCGATGGATGAATCCGAGCCGCAGGTTGGTGACGAGCTTGCGCTCGAGGCGGTTGTGCTGGACGAGCGCGGAAGCGAAGAGCCGGGTGGTGAAGGCGTAGACCGCGCGCAGCGAGCGGACGTCGGCGGTGAAGGCGCCCCCCGGCAGGGTGACGCGGTTGTGGCTCAGGCCCAGCTCCAGGCTCAGGTGCGAGCCGGGGGACAGGCGCGTCCTCCCTCCGAGGGTGATGAGGCGGCCGCCGAAGGAGTCGAGCCGCTCGGCGTCCACGCTCAGCTGCGCGGGGCGGTGGCTGGCGGAGCTGGCGGAAAAGGACCAGTGGCGGACGTCGTAGTCCCCCGGCGGCACGGGCACGCGGTCGCTCAGGTCGAAGGCCTCGTCGATCCGCGTCGTGCCCTGGAAGTAGAACGCGGCCACGCTGTCTCCGGTGTCCCACTCCACATTGACGGTCGGGCCGCCGCCCGCGTCCTGCTTCTCGCCGCTCGTGCGCACGATGTGCTGGCCTTCGGCGAACAGGTCGATCCGCCGGATGCCGAGGGCGGAAGGGCGCAGGGTGTACCGCGCGAAGGCGTCGGTGCGCCGGATGTCGGTGCGCGTCACGAACCCGACCTGCGGATCGGCGCCGGGGCCGATCATGAGGTGCTGGGCCTGAAAGCCGAAGCGGTCCCCCGTGTAATCGGCGCTCACGCGCCAGGCTCCGCCGTCGCCGCCCGGGCCCGCGGTCCAGGTGCGGGCCACGAAGGCCTGGAGGTTGAGGCTCCCCGTCGGCCAGAACGAGGCGTCGAGCCCGCCCGCGGTGTTGCTCCCGCCCGTGTCCCGGCGATCCACGAGCATGCCCCCGACGTAGTTGTTCCGCCCGAGGTCGCGCTTCACGCGCAGGACGCCGTAGTTCGCCGAGGGCTGGCCCGCCCCCCGGCCCGTGTACACGTCCAGGAAGCCCACGGTCTGCCCGCCCGTGCGGCCGGAAAGACGCACACCCCCGCGCACGGGAATGAGGCTCTCGTCGCCCCTCGCGATGCCGATGCGGCGCGAGAAGAAGAGCAGGAAGGGAGGCGTCTCGTCCTGACCGCGCCAGCCGAAGTCGAAGATGCCGGCGTTCTCGAGGAAGAAGTCGCGCTTCTCGGGGAAGAACAGGTCGAAGCGCGTGAGGTTCACGCGCTCGTCGTCCGCCTCGACCTGGGCGAAGTCCGGGTGCACGGTGCCGTCGATCACCACCCCCGGCCGCACTTCCCATTTCGCGTCCAGCCCTGCATCTACGTTCCGTGTCCGGCCGAGAGAGTCCCCCGAGCGAGGCTCCTCCGTCAGTCCCACCAGGCCGTAGGGCTTGACCTCGAGGTTGAGGCCCGACCGAGGAAGACCGACGAGCCCCAGGAGGCGGCCGGCCTGACTGACCCGGCGGAACCCGCCGCCATCGCGCGACCACGCCGTCCACAGCGTCTCCTCGTTGTTGCGGCGCACGATGCGCCAGACGTTGATGCCCCAGCCGTCGGGCGACGCGGACGACGGATAGCGCAGCGATCGGAACGGGATCGCGATCTCCGCGGACCAACCCTCCGGCACCCGCTGCGCGCGCACCGTCCACACCGCGCGCCAGTCGGCGTTGAAGGCGCCGGACTCGTCGGTGATCAGGGCATCGAACTCGGCCCCGTTGGGGTTGGTGGCGAAGACGACGGCGTTGCGCCGATCGTGGAACGGGTCGAGCAGGATCGCGACCGCGTCGTCGCCGGCGAACTCATAGCTCTCGTCGAAGCCGGTCGGCGCGAGGAGCTTGTCCCGCTGCCGGATGTGGGCCACCACGCGGCTGGGCTCGGAGTCGCGGGCGAGCACACCGAGGTAGAGGTTCTGCGCGTCGTAGAGGACCTTCACCTCCGTCGGCTCGCGGGCCGCCTCGCCCTCATGCGGCTCGCGCTGCCGGAAGCCGGAGGCCGCGGGCGCCCGGGCCCAGGCCGGCTCGTCGAGCCGGCCGTCGAGGCGAAGGCCGCCCACGAGCCGGACCGCAGTCATGACCGGCTCTTCGACCGGGGAACCGGCCAGAAGCAGGACGAAGAGCGCGGTCACGAGCGCGGACGCGCGCGGCGGTGCGCGAGGCGACGGAGGCGGGCCACGCCCGCCGCCCCCAGCACGTGCCTGAGCTCCATGCCGCACGTGTCGAAGACGGTCCGCGGCCCGCCCTCCGTGGACTGACAACAGGGCTGGCCGGCGCGGAAGTCCTCGTCGTCGAGCGTGAGCACGCCGGCGTCCACCGTCACCGGGAACGCGATGCAGAAGAACGGCTTGAGCTGGAGCTCAGGCGAAGAGGCCTTCTGGAGGACGCAGCGGCCGCCGCCGTTCAGGAAGACGCAGCGCCCGCCGCGCACGCGGGTGTGGACGGCCCGGCCGGACGGAAAGTCGGGATCGGCCACCACGCGCCGGCTGAACCACCGCCGCGTGTCGCGAGGCTGGTCGGGATCCATCGCCCGCCGGACGAGGTCGGCGTGGGCGAGGACGCGATCACGCTCCCCGGGATCGAGCCACACGCCGCTCCGGCAACATCGGCCGACGCAACGCCCCGTATCGCAGCCCGCAGCGAAGCGCTCCTCGAGCAGGGAGGGCGCCACGCGCAGGACGCGGCCGCCCACGCTCACGCGGGGACCGCGGCCCGGCGTGCGCCACGCTGCCGGGCAGGCGGGTCCTGGGTCGTGAAGGCCAGGTCCAGGATGCGGGCGATCAGATCCGAGTAGCTCCAGCCCGCGCCTGCGGCCTGGCGGGCGAGGCCGGCGCCGGGCGACAGGTCGGGGTTGGGGTTCACGTCGATCACGTAGAGTCGGCCGCGCTCCCCCAGGCGCAGGTCGATGCGCGCGTAGCCGCAGCCTTCGACCGCGGCCCAGGCGGCCTGGGCGACGCGGGCCAGCCGCGCCGAGAGGCGCGCCTCGTCCGCGCCCAGCAGGCGCGGCGCCGTCCCGCGATCGTAGACGCTGCCCGTTTCCCATTTCGCGGCGTAGGTGACGACGCGGGGCAGCTCTCGAGGCAGCAGGGCGAAGTCGATCTCGGAGTGAGGGAGCACGCGATCCCCCACGATCGCCACGTTGATCTCGCGGCCGTCCACGAAACGCTGGACGAGCAGGCGCTCCCAGCTCCGGTGACCGCGCGCGCGGGCCGCCTCCAGCTCCGCGCGGGAGTGGACCACGGACCCCGCGTCGATGCCGAGCGACGCGTCCTCGGCCACGGGTTTCACGATCGCGGGATACCGGCGCCAGGAGAGGGGCGCACCCGCGCGGGACACGGCCCAATCCGGAACCGCGATGCCCTGGGCGCGCAGGTGCGCGTTGACCAGGTCCTTGCGCGAGCAGAGGCCGAGGGTGAAGGCGCGCGCGCCGGTCATGGGCAGGCCGAGCAGCTCGACCGCCGACGCGGGGAGCGCCTCCTCCGACCCCTGTCCCCCCAGCCCCTCGCAGAGGTTGAAGACGGCGTCGAAGCCACCGTCGCGCAAGGACGCGAGCCACGAGGACGGATCGCCCGCGAACTCCAGGATCACGGGCTCGAAGCCCAGGCCGGCGAGGGCGTCGCGGATGGCGGCGAGGCCGCCCGGCGCCGAGGACTCCAGGTGCTCCTGCATCTCCGCGACGGCGTCGGCGATGACCGCAACCCGCTGGCGGCGGGCGCCGAGGCTAGAGGACGAGCCCATGGCGAGCCACCCCGGCTCGCAGCACCCCGAGGATCATCTCCTGGTAGTCGAGGCCGGCCACGCGGGCGGCCTTGGGCAGACAGGAGTTCATGGCCGGGTCCGGATGAATCCCGGGAAGGGGATTGACCTCGAGGATGTGCGGCACCCCGCGCTCGTCACAGCGGAGATCGATGCGCGCCCAATCGCGGCAGCGCAGCACGTGGTAGGCCGCCAGCGCCGTCTGCTCGATCTGGGCCGCGAGCGCGGGCGAGACCGGGGCCGGGCAGCGGAAGATGTCGAGGGGCGCGTCCGGCTTGTCCCAGACCCACTTCGCCTCGTACGAGTAGATGGGGAGCGCGTCCTTGGGCAGGGCGTCGAAGTTGACCTCGACGATGGGCAGGGCGCGCGCCTCCGAACCGTTGCCGAGGACTCCGCAGGTGAACTCCCGCCCGCCGAGATACGCCTCGACGATGGCGGGCTGACCGTACCGCGCGCGCACGCCCGCGATCTCCCGCCGCGCCTCGTCCGGCGACGAGCAGTACGACGCGCGCGTGATCCCCATGCTCGAGCCTTCGTGCACGGGCTTCACGATCGCGGGCCAGGCGGCAAAGCCGTCCAGCTCCTCCGCTCCCCCCACGACGGCGAAAGGCGCGGTCGCGATCCCGTGATGGGCGAGGACCTCCTTCGTCCGTCCCTTGTCCAGGCAGAGGGACATGGTCAGGGAATCGCTGCCCGTGTACGGCGTGGACCAGAACTCGCAGATGGCCGGCACGTGCGCCTCGCGATTGGGCCCGCTCAACCCCTCCGCGATGTTGAAGACGATGTCGGGGCGGACGTCGTGGAGCCGCATGGGGAGATCGCCGGTGGCTTCGACCCTTACGACTTCGCCCACGCGGGAGAGGGCGGCTTCGACGGCGGCGATCGTCTCCTCCTCGTCCCACTCCGCGTATCGGTCCCCGGCGTCGGACGCCGGCGCTCCCGGTTTCACGTTGAAGGTGAAGGCGATCCTCATCGATTGCGGCCGATCATAGGGGCACGGGACCGGCAATGGAAGCGGAGGCATCACAGAGCGCGGCCAGGCGGGCCTGGGCCGCCCCCTCGAAGACCTTGCGCAGCCCCGGCGCCTCCGCCAGCAGCTCCTGGAAATCGCCGCGGTCGAGGACGAGGAGCAGGCTGGGGGCCAGGGCGCGGACGGTCGCGGTGCGGCGCACCTCCTCCAGCAGCGCGATCTCGCCGAAGAAATCTCCGTCCTCGAGCACGCTCACGTGCAGCTCGGCGCCGCCCGGGGCGCGGCGGGACACGCCCACGCGCCCGCGGACGATCACGTAGAGCTTGTCTCCTCGCTCGTCCTCCTCGAACAACGTCTGGCCCGTCGGCACGTCCATGGTGGTGAAGCGCGCGGCCAGGCGCGCGAGCAGCTCCTTCCCCACTCCGGAGAAGATGGGGATGGCGGCCAGGCGCTGCGGCTGGATGGTCGCTTCCCTTCCGCTCGCGCTCACCACGAAGCCGCTCTGCTGATCCCACAGCCGCGCGTAGACACCGCCCGCGGCGAGCAGGCTCTCGTGGGTCCCCTGCTCGGCGACGCGGCCTTCCGCCATCACGACGATGAGGTCGGCGTCGCGGGCCGTGGCCAGCCGGTGCGTCACGGACACGAGCATCTGCCGGCCGTGGAGCTCCTTGAGGGTGGCGACGATGCCGGACTCCGTCTCCGCGTCGAGGGCGGACGTCGCCTCGTCCAGCACGAGCACGGCCGGACGCCGCACGAGGGCCCGGGCCAGCGCGATCCGCTGGCGCTGTCCTCCCGACAGGCGGGCGCCGCCCTCCCCCGCCGGCGAGGCGTAGCCTTGGGGCAGGCCGGAGAGGAACTCGTGGATCCCCGCCGCGCGCGCCGCCGCTTCCACGTCCGCGTCGCTGGCCTCCGGGCGGCCCAGCCGGATGTTCTCCGCCAGCGAGGCGTCGAACAGGAAGCTGTCCTGGAACACCGCGCCCACCTGGAGGGCCAGCGAGGCCAGGGTCACCTGGGCCACGTCGTGGTCGTCGAAGCGCACCGTGCCGCGCGTCGGGTCGTGGAAGCGCAGGAGGAGCGCGAGCAGCGTGCTCTTGCCGGAGCCGCTCTGGCCCACGATGGCCACGGTCTGTCGCGCGGGCAGGGTGAGATCGACGTCCGTCAGCACGGCCTGTCCGCTCGCGAAGGCGAAATCCACGGAGGCGAAACGGATGGCCCCGGTGAGGGGAGGCAGATCGCCGGCCCCCGGCCGCTCCGCGACGTCCGGCTTCTGGTCCAACAGCTCCTGCACGCGCCGCAGCCCCGCGGCCGCGCGGTGGAACGGTTCCACGACGTTCGAGAGCTGCTGGACGGCGGAGATCATGAACCACAGCAGCTCGAAGACGGCGATGACGGAGCCGACGGTCAGGCCGCCGGCGAGGGCCAGGGAGGTGGCCGCGCCCATCGCGAAGGCGAGCAGCGCGTAGCCGCTCATGGTCATGGACGCGGCCAGGAGCCCGCTCTGGAGCCCGGCCCGTCGCGTCGCCTGCGCGAGCCCCGAGAGCTCGCCCGCGAACCGCGCGCGCATCCGCTCCTGGAGGCCGAACGCCCGCACCACGAGCTGGGCGGCGATGTTCTCGTGCATCGAGGCCAGCGCGCGTCCGGCCGCGGCCTGCCGCGCGTCGCTGGCGGCGGCCGCCCGGGGCGCGAGCCGGCGCGGGATGAACGGCATGACGGGGAGGAGGACGAGGAGAAGACCGGCCAGCCGCCATTCGATGGCGAGGAGGAGGCTCGCGCCCACGACCACGGTGAGGACGCAGTAGATGGCCTGCGGCACTTCATCGGTCAGGGCGCGCTCGATCCCCTCGAGGTCCGTGGTGAACCGGGCCAGGAGGTCACCCGACCGCGAGCGCGCGTAGAAGCTCACGGACAGGCGCTGGAGATGCGTGAAGATGCGCAGGCGCAGGTCGCTCATCACGCTCGCCACCACGCGCGCGACCAGGTAGTGGTTGGCGAGGTCGCCGAGCCCGTGGAGGAGGAGGAGGCCGACCATGGCCGCGATCAACAGCGCGGCCAGGGCCGCGTTCCCGGGCACGATGGCGTCGTCCAGGAGCGAGCGCAGCAGCAGCGGCTGCAGGGTGATGAACGCGGTGGCCGGCGCCTGGGAGAGGACGATGAGCAGCGCCTGCCGCCAGTAGGGCCGCAGGTAGCTCGCCGCCGCCCGCAGGAAATCGAGCATCGCGAGGGATCTTACGCCCGTCTCCCGGCCTCGCCGGTTCTAGCAGCCGACGCCCTTCCCGGGAGTGAAGGTCATCTGCTCGCAGTACATCGCCGCCGTCACGTGCTGGATCGGGCGGGCGGCGGGGGCGAGAATACGGGGGCTCGCTGCGCAGCGAGTCGAGGTGCGGCCATGCAGGACCCGACGATCGCG
>DASTLK010000585.1:0-11480 GCA_035715025.1 Vicinamibacteria bacterium | reverse complement strand
CGATGCGCTTGTAGTCGAGGTCGAGGGTGTACCACTCGCCCCCGCCGTAGTACGTCTTGGCCTGCACGATGACGGCGTGGGGAGCGAGCACCTCGAGCCCCGCATAGGGATCGGTCGCGAAGTTGCCGGTGTCGAGGTTGATCCCGAGCCACGGTGAGCGGACGGCCTTGTAGATGCGCATCAGGTTCTCGGGGCGGGTGGTGAGCCCCCAGTGGTTCTCGAGGGCGAGGACCACCCCCGCCTTCTCCGCCGCGGGCAGGCAGGCCTCGATGGACTCGATGCACCACTTGAACGCGTCCTCGTCCGTGTAGCCCGCGATCGGGGGCTCGTCACCCTTCACCTTCATGAGGTCGTCGAAGGACTTGATGGTGTTCCAGCGGCCGGAGTTCAGGCGCACGGCGGGGATGCCGAGGTCGCTCGCGAGCTGGATGCAGTGGACGGTGTGGTCGACGTCCTTCTTGCGCAGCGCGGGGTCGGGGTCCACGAAGTCCTGGTGGATGGAGAGCATCACCAGGTCCAGGCCGTTGCGGAAGGCAGCCTGCTTGAGTCCGCTCACGTAGGCCGGCGTCTCGCTCGCCATCTGGCGGTGGAGGATCTCCACTCCAGAGAACCCGAGCGCGGCCGCGGAGTCGATGACCTTCTCGATCGGGTACTTCTCGGTCTTGAAGTGCCAGTAGGAGTACGTCGACACGGCCAGCCCGATGCGCGGACGCGCGGGGGCGGCCGCGGGCGCGGAAGCCGGCTGCGCTTCCAGCGAGGATGCGATGGGAGCGAGCGCGGCGGCGGCGACCGTCTGCAGGGCCTCTCGTCGGGTGAAGGTCATGGCCCGCACCGTATGCCAGGGCCCGCGGCCTTGCAAGGGGCGCGCTTCTTGACGCGCAGTGATACCGTCGAAGGGTCGGCGTCCGGGAAAGGAGCGCGCCCAGTTGCGGTTCGAGACCTTGGCCGTGCACGCGGGGGGCGCCCCCGATTCCGTGACGGGCGCCGTCATGCCCGCCATCCACCTCTCGACGACGTTCGTGCGGGCGCCGGACGGTACGTTCCCGTCCGGATACGCCTACATCCGCGACGCCAATCCCAACCGGCGCGCGCTGGAGACGGCGGTGGCGCAGCTGGAGGAGGGCGCGTCCGCGGTGGCCTTCGCCTCCGGCCAGGCGGCCACGATGGCCGTCTTCCAGACCCTCGCCCCCGGCGATCACGTGATCGCGCCCCTCGACGCGTATTTCGGGACGGCCAAGCTCCTGCGCGAGCACTTCCAGCCCTGGGGCCTCGAGGCCTCGTTCGTCGACATGACGGACCTCGGCGCGGTGCGCGCGGCCGTGCGCCCCTCCACGCGGCTGGTCTGGACGGAGACGCCCTCGAACCCGACCATCGCCGTCACCGACCTCCGCGCCGTCGTCGCCATCGCGAAGGCGAGCGGCGCCCTCACCGCCTGCGACAACACGTGGGCGACGCCGTTCCTGCAGCGGCCGCTCGCGCTGGGAATGGACCTCGTCATGCACTCCACCACCAAGTACCTCTCCGGCCACTCCGACGTCATGGGCGGCGTCGTGGTGACGCGCGAAGAGGGGCGCGTGGCCGAGAGGCTGCGCGCGCTCCAGAGCAGTGGCGGCGCGGTTCCCGCGCCCTTCGACGCCTGGCTGGTCCTCCGCGGCATCCGCACCCTGCCCTGGCGCATGCGGGCGCACTGCGCGAACGCGCGGGCCGTCGCCGGATTCCTGTCCGAGCACCCGGCCGTGGAGCGCGTCCACTATCCCGGATTGCCCGGTGATCCCGGGCACGCGCTGGCCGCGAAGCAGATGACGGAGGCGGGCGGGATGCTGTCGTTCGTGGTGCCCGGCGGCCGCGCCCGCGCCTTCGAGGTGGCCGCCCGCCTCCGTCTCTTCACGCGCGCCACCAGCCTGGGGGGCCCGGAGAGTCTCGTCGAGCACCGCGCTTCCGTCGAGGGCGAGCGGACGCGGGCCCCGGAGGGGCTCCTCCGCCTCTCCATCGGCCTGGAGCACGCGGACGACCTCGTCGCCGATCTGGCCCAGGCGCTCGCCTCATGAGCGCCGCCGAGAGCGGCGACGCGCTCTGGCCGCCCCTTCCCCTCGAGGCCTGGAGCGACACCTGCGCGACCCTGCACCTGTGGACGCAGATCGCGGGCAAGATCCGCCTGGCCCAGGCACCCTGGACGAACCATTCCTGGCACGTCACCTTCTACGTCACGCCCAACGGGCTGACCACCTCGCCCATTCCGCACGGCGCGCGGACGTTCGAGATCGTCTTCGATTTCGTCGTGCACGAGCTCCGCATCCTCTCCAGCGACGGCGGACACGGGCGCGTTCCCCTCGAGCCGCAATCCGTGGCCACGTTCTACCGGCGGCTGATGGAAGCGATGACGGCGCTGGGCCTGCCCGTGCGCATCCATGCGAAGCCGAACGAAGTGGCGGAGGCCATACCATTCGCCAAGGACGAGGTCCACCGGGCCTACGATCCGGAGTACGCGAATCGGTTCTGGCGCGTGCTCGTGCAGGCGGACCGCGTGCTGAAGCGCTTCCGTGCCCGCTTCATCGGGAAATGCAGCCCCGTCCATTTCTTCTGGGGCGGGCCCGATCTCGCCGTCACCCGGTTCTCCGGACGGCCGGCCCCGACGCATCCGGGCGGCGTTCCCAATCTGCCCGACCGGGTGACCCGCGAGGCCTACTCGCACGAGGTCAGCAGCGTCGGGTTCTGGCCGGGCGGAGGCGCGATCGCGTATCCCGCGTTCTACGCCTACGCCTATCCCGAGCCGAGCGGCTTCGCGGCGGCGCCGGTGGCGCCCGCGGGCGCCTTCTACAGCACGGACCTGAAGGAGTTCATCCTGCCCTACGACGTCGTGCGCAGCGCGGACTCGCCCGACGACGCCCTGCTCGCTTTCGCGCAGTCGACCTACGAAGCGGCCGCGAACCTCGGGAAGTGGGATCGAACCGCCCTGGAGCGGAGCGAAGGACCGCCCTGAGGCGCTATGATGCGCCCTTCATGGAGGACGAACCCATGCCTCGATTCACGCGCCGTGAGCTCCTCGCCGCCGCTCCTGCCATTGGGGTCGCCGCCGTCCTGGCCGCATCCACGGAAGCCCGTGCGGACCAGCCGCACATGGAAGCGGCCCTCGACGCCCTGAAGACGGCCCGCACCCAGCTCGACGAGGCCGCCCCGGACAAAGGGGGCCATCGCGCGGCCGCCCTCCGTCTGGTCCGGCAGGCGATCGCGGAGGTGGAGCGCGGCGTCGGCTTCGCCCGCCGCCACTGATCGGGCGCCCGCGAAGCTAGACGCCCGCCGAGACGGGATCGACGGGTGGAGAGACGAACCGGCACCGTGCGCGCGCGAAGTGCAGCTCGTCCCCGTCGCGCAGCTCGCGCTCGCGCACGGGCTCGCCGTTCACCTTGGTGAGGTTCGTCGAGCCCAGGTCGAGCACGAAGAAGGCGCCACCACGACGCTCAATGCGGGCGTGGGCGCGCGACACCAGCGGCTCGTCCACGCGGATGTCCGCCTCCTCGTCGCGGCCGACGAGCAGCACGCCCGCGGCGAGCGGAAACTCCACTTCGTGGCCGTCCGGCCGGATCCAGATCAGGCGTGCCGCCGCTCGGGGGTCGCTCAGTTCCCGCCCCGCCGCGCCGCCAGCGGCGCCACCGACGGTCCGTCGTTGTTGAACAGGGTGGCGTCCTTGAAGCCGGCGGCGGCGCGATAGGCGTCCACCGCCTCCTTCTTGTAGCCGAGCCGTTCCAGGGCGAGACCCAGGTAGTAGAGGGCCGTCCCCTGCGAGAGGCCGGGCCGCGCCGGCAGCTCCGCCCGCGCCTTCAGCAGGTGCTCGTGCGCGGCCGCGAAGTCGCCGAAGTGCATCGCGCAGATCGCGAGGTTGAGCCGCGCGAAGGCCGCCGTCTCCGTGCCCGGATAGCCCTGGATCTGCGCCAGCAGGTCGATCATCACCTTGTTGTAGAGGAGGGACGGATCGTTGAGGGGGATCTCCTGCGGAGTATCGGCCAGGGTCAGATCGACGGCGCGGGCGGCCCCGCCCGCGCCCTTCAAGGAAAGGCCCAGCTTGTCCTTGGCCTTCTTGGCGTCGACCGCGCCCAGCAGGTCCGAGGTCTGCTTGACCGCCTTGCCGTCCACCGCGGTCAGCACCTCCGCGGCCTGCACCCCGGCCTGCGCGGCCGGGCTGCCCGCCACCACACGCAGCACGGGCACACCCTCGTACATCGCCGTGTCCACGGTGATCAACCCCGTCCAGGGCCGGTAGAGCGTCGCCTTGCGATCCACCGCGGCCAGGAACCGCATGTACGACGCCGACTCGCCGAAGGTCACGTCCGACGTGTCGGGGACGGTGTTGCCGGCGGCCAAGAGGTTGAGCACGGCCGTGCGCTGCAGCTTCTCGCCCGGCAACAGCGCGAGCAGGAAGCCCTGCACCTCCAGCGCCTCCGCCAGCTTGACCGTGACCTTGCGCACGAGGTCGGGATCCACCCCGCTCCCGGCCAGGAGCGCCTTGCGCGTGAGCTTCTCGGATTCGAGCACGCGGTCCACCGTGTCGCGCGGCGCGGGCACGAAGTTGAGCGCGGTCACCTTCTGTTGGAGGTTCTCGATCAGCTTCTCTTCGACGTCCGGGATGAACCGCTCACCGGCCGCGCTCTCCGCGATCACCCCCAGGTAGGCGAGGCTCGGCCGGATCGGGCAGTCGAGGGTGACGCTCTCGTCCTTGCTCACCACGATGTCCTGGACGAACTTGCCCGAGGTGTGCTTGACCTCGACGTGGTGCTTGCCCGAGCAGACGCCGTCGAGGTCCTTGGGCGTGATGCCCATGGCTTCGCCGTCGAGGAAGATCCGCGCGCCCGGCGGTTCGGAGCGGAGCTGGAGGGAGGCCACCGAATCCTGGAGCTTGATGCCTTCCGTCTCGTAGTCTCGCGCCTCCGGCACTTCGATCTGCCGCTTCACCGTCTCGTAGCATTTGCGCCGGAACTCGAGGTTGTGCGAGCCGAGCGAGAGGTTCCCGAGCTCCGTGCGGCCGGAGGCGCGGGCGGGGTCGAGCCCTTTCGCCCTCACCATCTCCAGCAGGTCGGGGCCGGGGGTGCCGCTGGTCGTCGTCCGGAGCTGTCCGTCCAGCCACACCTCGACGCCCACCGGCTCCGTGACCACGAACGCGCTGGCCAGGGTGCGCGTCAGGTCCACCTGCAGCGTCTCCGTCGCCTTGGCCGCGATGCTGATCGTCCGCGTCTCCGTGCGATAACCCTCGCGCGCGATCTCGACCGTGTACTCCCCCGCCAGCACTTCCAGGGGGAAGAAATCGGTGAGGCTCAGGAACTCGCCGTTGAGGCTGACCCTCGCTCCCGCCGGGCTGGAGGAGACGGCCAGGTAGCCGACCAGCGCCTTCTTCACCGAGTTGAAGTAGTCGACGACCTTGGGCGAGACCCTCTCCTTGCTCATCGCGTACTGCGGACTCAGCTGGATGAGCGAACGGAAGCTGTCCGCCGCCTTCTCCTGGAGGCCGATGTTGTAGTACGCGCGGGCGCGCATCTCGTAGGCGGTGGAGAGGATCTCGCGGCCGCGCGGGGGCAGCGTGCCCTGGCGGTGCAGCACTTCGAGGCGGGTGACGATCTCGTCGAACTGCACGATCGATCGGCTCTGCTGAGGGCCTTCGAACTCGGTGGTGGCGCGCGCGATGAGGTCCTGGACCGCGGCCAGCTCCTTCTGGACCGCTTCGGAGAGGGTGCCCGCGGCCTCCTGGCCACGCGCGGGGGGAGCGGCCAGGGCGAGGGCGAGGGCGAGCAGGGACCAGCGCGGCACGGTGACGGTCATTTGAACCTCAGGATCCGTTGCAGCTTGTCGTCGTAGACGAGGACGCCGCCCGCAGGGTCGAGGGTCACGGCGCGCGCCTTGCGCACGTCCGCCCCGCCCAGGGTGGCCAGGAGCTGGCCCTGCGGCGAGAAGACGAGCACGCCGCCCTCTTCGTCCGCGACGTACGTGTTGCGGAACCCATCGACGGCGACGTCGACCGGCTTCCGGAGATCGTAGCCCGGACCGTGCGCCGCGATGGTGCGGAGGACGCGGCCCGCCTCGTCCAGGACGCGCACCGTCTTCTCGTCGCGGTCGAGCATCACGATGCCGCCCTCGCCGTCGAGGACGATGCGGCTGATCTGGCGCTCCTTGGCGTCCGGGAACGGGGCCTGGTACTGGAGCTTCCCGTCGAACCGGAAGACCTTCTTCTTCTTCTCGTCCGACACGAGCACGGAGCCGGACGGCGTGACGGCGGCCGCCTGGAGCTTCTCCAGGGGCTCGGTCTCGCCGGGCTTGCTGCCGGGGATGGCGAAGGTCTGCAGGTTGCGCGGACCCAGGCGCACGGCGCGCGCCGCCGTCACCAGCAGGTCGCCGTTGGGGGCGAGGCTCATGCTCTGCAGGTCCTCGCCGGCCAGGCCCGGTCCCATCTTGCCATCCGGAGCGAAGGGGATGGCGCTCTTCACCTTGTCCGAGGCGACCCACAAGGTGCGCGAGGGCATCATCAGGATGCCGCGCACGTCCTTGAGAGTGTCGCCCGCCCCCACGGAATAAGACGGGTCGAGCGCGAACGTCGGCTTGCCCGCGCCGTAGAGGCGATAGAGCGCGGTGATCCGGTCCAGGGCGAGCGGCGACCACTCGCTCTCCGGATAGCGATTGCGGACCTGCTGGAACTCCTCCATGGCCTGCCGGAAGTCGCCGCTGAGAGCGAGGTCCTGCGCCAGCTCGAACTGCGCGGCGGGGGCGGCGTCGCTGGAGGGATGCTCGAGCGCGACCCGGCGCGCCGCCTCCGCCGCCTCGGCCAGGCGGCCGCTCTTGCGGTGGGCGAGGCCGGTCGCGTAGAGCGCACGCGGCACCCACTCGCTGCGCGGGTAGAGACGCTGCACGCGCGCGAACTGGGCCAGGGCGTCGTCGATGTCGGTGGCGGCGGCGGCCCGCTCCATGGTCAGGCGGCCGAGGTAGTAGTACGCGCCGGGGGCGCCGTCGCTCTGGGGGAAGCGCTTGGTGACCTGCTCGAACGCGTCGCGTGCCTTGGCCGCGTCGTGGTCGACTTCCAGGTAGTAGCGCCCGATCTCGAGCAGGGCGTCGTCCACGAAGGACGTGTTCGGGAACCCGGACACGATGGTCTGGAAGTTGTCGAGAGCCTGCTTGAGCTTCCCTTCCTTGCGGTACGTGCGCCCGTCCTCGAGCAGGCCGCGCGCCTGGTCCTCGGGCGACGTCTGGGCGGCGGCCAGGGAGGGCAGGAGCAGCACGAGCAGCAGGGTCCGGCGCAGGATCAAGATCTAGTCCTTTCGGCCCATCACGTACGCGGGCGCGCCGCGGGCCACCTGCACCGACTCCTCGTGGTGGGCGCCGTCCGGCCACTTGAAGGCCACCCGGTGGTCTCCGGCCGCGATGGCGCGGTCGAGGATCGGCGGATACTCGACGAAGTCGCCATCGATGAACACCTGGCAGTTGTCGGGGTTCGCGCGGATGTTGATCTTCCCCAGCGCGGGCGCGGCCACCGTGGCCACCGCGGGCGGCCGCACGTCGACGGTCACGTTCTGGCGCAGGAAGTAGGTGGGCGCCAGCAGCGCGAGCACCTGGCGCCCGGCGGGCACGCTGACTTCCGGCGAAGGCTGCCCATGGCTGAGCACCTTCCCGCGCCAGACCACGTCGAGAGGATAGGCCGCGCTCACCGCGATGCGTCCCAGCGGCCCCGCCGCCTCCAGCGTGAGCCGGACGGGTGCGGCCGCGGTGCCGGCGGCCACCCGGACCTCCTGGGGCGCGTGGCCCTCGAGGCGGACCGCGATGCGATGCTCGCGCGCGGGGTCGATGCTCACGGTGAGGGGCGTCGTGCCCTTGACCGCTTCGCCGTCCACGGTCACGGAAGCGCCCGGGGGGTCGGTGACGACGGGCAATGCGACCGCGGTGGCGGCGATCGGGAGCGCTTCCAGCGCGAACCGCACGTCGCTGAGCCCCAGGGGCAGGCGCAGCACGCGCGTGGCGTCGCGGTACGCCGCCTTGTGCAGGGTGAGGGTGACCGCCCCCGAAGCACCCGCGGGCAGGGTCACGTCGCCGTCGGTGACCACTCCCGTGTCCCGGCCGTCGAGGAAGACCTGGGCGCCCGTGGGCTCGGAGCCGACGTGCAGGACCGCCGCGGCCGCGACGGGAGGGCGCCGCGTCATCAGCAGCACGCCCGCCACCACCACGACGAGCAGGGCGGCGGCGGCCGTCAGCAGCAGGGTGCGCGCGGACGAGGCCGCGGACGTGCGCGCGGCAGGGGCCAGGAGGACGGTCCCCGGCACCGGCTCGCTGGCCTGGAGGACGGTGTCGGGCGTACGCCGCGTCGGCGAGCCCTGGTAGGTGGCGTCGAGCTCGGGGAAGTCCTGCGCCTCCGGCTCGCGCGGCTTGAGCCGCCGCTCGCGTTCGCGCGCCGCCGTGCGCAGGGCACGCCGCGCCTCGATCGACCGCGGATGGCGCTGGGTGACGTCCTGCAACCGATGCAGGGCGTCGTCCACCTTGCCTTCCTTCACCAGCCGGCGCGCGACGCTCACCGCCTCCAGGACGTCGGGAGGCGGCGCCGAGGACGGTCCGCGCAGGCGAACGGCCACCGCCGCCAGCTCCTCCCCCATGCGCGCCGCCGTGGGATAGCGCGCCTCGGCCTCCTTGGCCAGGGCCCGATCGAGGACGGTCTGCATCTCCGGCGCGGCGCCGGCCACGGAGGGGTCGAGGGTCTCCGGCGGGTCGTTGATGATCTTGTACAGGACGGCGGTCGCGCTGTCGCCGACGAAAGGCCGCTTCCCGCAGAGCAGCTCGTACAGGATCACGCCCGACGAGAAGACGTCGCTGCGGCCGTCGAGCTTCTTGCCGCGGATCTGCTCCGGGCTCATGTAGTGGACGGTGCCCACCATCATCCCCGTCTTGGTGACGCCCGTCGCGCCGAGCTTTGCGATGCCGAAGTCCATGATCTTGGCCGTGCCGTCCTCGAGCAGGCGGATGTTGGAGGGCTTGATGTCGCGGTGCACGATGCCGTGCTCGTGCGCGAAGTGCAGGCCGCGCAGCACCTGCACCATGATCTCGAGCTTCTCCTCGAGCAGCAGGGGCTCGCCCGAGCGCATGAGGGTCTCGAGGTCCACGCCGGGGAGCAGCTCCATGGCGATGAAGGGCAGCCCGCGGTCCTCGCCCAGCTCGAAGACGGTGACGATGTTGGCATGTTGGAGGCGGGCCGCGGCCCGGGCCTCGATCTGGAAGCGCTGGCGGCTCTCCTGGTCGAGGGTGCCCTCGACGGTCAGGGTCTTGACCGCGACCTCCCGCTCCAGGACGTCGTCCCAGCCGCGGTAGACCATCCCCATCCCGCCCCGCCCGATGCGCCCGACCACCGCGTACTTCCCGATCTTGCGGCGGGCCGCTTTCTCGGGCTGGTCGGCGGGGAGCATCAGCTCACTCGTCGAAGCGGATGAGGAGCACGGTGATGTTGTCCTCTCCGCCCTTCGCGTTGGCGCTGGCCACCAGGGCCTGGGCCGCCTTTTCCACGTCGCCGCCCGCTTCTTTCACGACGCGCGCGATGTCTTCGTCGGTGATCATCGTGGTGAGACCGTCAGAGCACAGGAGCAGCAGGTCGCCCGCTTTCGCCTTGTGCTGCTGCATGTCGACCTGCAGGTCCGGCTTGCCCCCGAGGGCGCGCGTCACCACGTTGCGCAGGGGATGGGTGCGCGCCTGGTCCGGCGAGATCACGCCGCTCTGGATCTGCTCGTTGACCCAGGAGTGGTCGGAGGTGAGCTGGGTGATCTCACCGCCGCGCATCAGGTAGACGCGGCTGTCCCCGACGTGGCCCAGGTTGGCGGTGTCGCCGTCCACGAGCACGGCCGCGACCGTGGTGGCCATGCCTTCGTACTCGCTCTTCTCCTTGGTGGCCTCCAGGACCTTGCGGTTCGCGTAGCGGATGGCCGTCTTGAGCCGGTTGCCGTCGTAGGAGATGTTCTCGTCGAGCCCGAACGGCCAGGTGATCTCCTCGTCCCCCCCGGTGAGGCAGACGAACTCGTTGATGGACTCCACCGCGACCTTCGACGCGATCTCGCCCGCGGCGTGGCCCCCCATCCCGTCCGCCACCACGAAGAGGTGCTGCTCCGGGTTGACGAAGAGGCTGTCCTCGTTGCCTTTGCGCTTGCGGCCGACGTCGGACACGGCCTTGTAAGTGATCTTCATCCGGGGGGTTGGGTGGAGGAGAGTAGACAACGAAAGGCTGATCCTGGCAAGCGCTGGGCGGGCGGGAAGGAGCTCAGCCCTTGCGCCGCAGGAGGCCGCGCAGGCCGCCCCCACTCGCCGGCGGCTCCGGTTCGGCGGGACCCAGCTCGTCGAGCACGCGCTGCGCGCGCTCGTCGCCGGGGGCGAGGCGCAACGCGGCCTCGGCCGTCTTGCGGGCACGCAGCTTGAGTCCGTGCGCCAGCAGCAGCTCCGCCAGGTCGGAGTGGTACGCGGCCACGCCGGGCGCGAGCTGGATGGCCTTCTCGATGGCCTGCATCCCCTCGCGCGCCCAGTGAGGGTTGCGGGCGAGGGCCTTTCCGAGGGCGGCCTGGAATGCCGGCT
Organism: Vicinamibacteria bacterium; assembly: GCA_035715025.1. GTDB lineage: Bacteria > Acidobacteriota > Vicinamibacteria > Fen-336 > Fen-336 > AA29. The sequence goes on along the minus strand of DASTLK010000585.1, from coordinate 908 downwards.
GTTCCGGGAACAGGGAGACGGACGTGCGCAAGAGCTCGACCGCCTCGTGGTTCTTCTTGGCCGCGAACATCTCCAGGCCGCGTTGATACGCGTTCTGCGCGATCTCCTGGGGCGGGGCGGCCCGCGGGCGGTCCAGGCTCGCGTCGTAGTCCCGCCGGCTCTTGTCGTTGGCCAGGGTGTTGAAGGCGGTGGTGAGGTCCTTGAAGAACTCCTCCGCCCGCGCCTTCTCGACCGCGTCGGCGAAGCGGTCGGGATGGCGCTCACGCGCCAGCTTCGCGTAGGCGGAGCGCACGTCCGAGGTGGTGGCCGTGCGCGGCACGCCGAGGATGTCGTAGTAGTTGGCGGCCATGGCTCAGTGCTTCTTGTCCCCACCGGCGGCCTGGCCCACCTGGCGGACGAACTTCAGGGCCTGCTTGCGGACCACCTCCGAGACGTTCTTGTCGACGGAGAGCGTCTTCATGTCGCGCGGGTTCATGCGGGGAATGAAGTTGACGGCCAGGCCCAGGGGCGTGCGCGGGTTCTTGACCAGGGCGGAGATCACTCCGTACTTCTTGGTCCAGTCCTTGTTCGAGGCGATCGAGCGGAGCACTTCCTGGGAGACGTTCTTCATGGCCGCGAAGCGCTCGATCTCGGGCTCGGTCAGGCGCGGGCTGCCCAGCACGGCCGAGGCCACGATGCGATTCGGATCGCGCACGAGGATGGCGCGCTCTCCGCTCGTGCCCTTGAGGGCGCGGATGACCTTCGCCGCCGTGTTCATGTTGTAGAGCTGGGCCACCGCGCTGCGCTTGTCGCCGTCCTGCTTCTCCTCCTCGGTGAGCAGCCGGGCGATCGCTTCTTCCTCCGTCAGCTCAGCCAGCTCGTCCGGCTCCTCCTTCGCGGCGGGCTCCGGCTCCGGCGCAGGCGGTGGT
>DASTLK010000584.1:0-6695 GCA_035715025.1 Vicinamibacteria bacterium | reverse complement strand
GGGCGCGGCACCGCTCGCCAGCACCACCGCCATGTCGTTGGTCGAGGTGTCTCCGTCCACCGTGATGCGATTGAGGCTCTCGCCGACCGCTTCCCGCAGCGCGCTGGCCAGCAGCGGGGGAGCGACGCCGGCGTCCGTCGTGAGGACGCAGAGCATCGTGGCCATGTTGGGGGCGATCATGCCCGCGCCCTTGGCCATCCCGCCCACACGCGCGGTCCGCCCGCCGAGGGCGAAGTCGACGACCACCTCCTTCGGGCGCGTGTCCGTGGTCATGATCGCGCGGGCGGCGATGGCGCCGCCTTCCCGGGCCAGCTCCGCGGCCGCGCGCGGGACTCCGCTGCGGAGGGCGGCCATGGGGAGGGCGACGCCGATGACGCCCGTCGAGCCCACCACCACGTCGGCGGGCCGGCAGCCGATTTCCTCCGCGACCAGGTGCGCCGTCTCGCGCGCGTCGCGGAGGCCGGCCTCGCCGGTGGCCGCGTTGGCACAGCCGGCGTTGATGACCACGGCACGGGCCTGGCCGCCGGCGAGATGCTCGCGCGAGACCAGGACGGGCGCGGCCTGGGCGCGATTGCGCGTGAACACGCCCGCGGCCGCGCAGGCCCGGTCGGCCACCACGAGGGCGAGGTCGAGCCCCTCCGGCTTGATCCCGCTGGCCACGGCGGCCGCTCGGAAGCCGCCGGGAGCGGTGATGCCGCTCGCCGCGCCCGGCGCCGGTGAATCGAGCGGCGCGGCGATCAACGCTTGAACTCCTCCCGCGCGCCGGGTTTCGCGCCGCCGACCGTGCGGTCCGCCTTCTCGCCCAGACGTTCGCGCGTGAGCGCGCGTACCCGCTCGGGCAGGCCGAAGAGCCGGATGAAGCCGCCGGCGTCCGCGTGGTCGTAGGCCATGCCCTGGCCGAAGGTGGCCAGGTCCTGGCGGTACAGGCTGCGCGGCGAGCGGCGTCCGACGGCGACGGCGCGCCCCTTGAAGAGCTGTACCCTCACCTCGCCCGTGACCTCCTGCTCCGTGAAGTCCACGAAGGCGGCCAGGGCCTCGCGCAAGGTCGAGAACCACAGGCCGTCGTAGATGAGCTGGGCGTAGCGGACGGAGACGGACTGCTTGAAGTGCAGGGTGTCGCGGTCGAGCACCAGGCGCTCCAGCTCGCGATGGGCGTGATAGAGCACGGTGCCGGCAGGCGTCTCGTAGACGCCGCGCGACTTGATGCCCACCAGACGGTTCTCGACCAGGTCCAGTCTCCCCACGCCGTGACGGCCGGCGATGGTGTTGAGCGTCGTCACGAGCTCGACCGGGCCGAAGCGCCTTCCGTCGAGCGACACCGGAACTCCGCGCTCGAACCCGATCGTGACCTCCTCGGCCTTGCTGGGCGCGTCCTCGGGGGCGACGGTGAGCTTGAACATCTCCTTGCGCGGAGCGTCCCAGGGATCCTCGAGATTGCCGCCCTCGTGGGAGAGGTGCCACAGGTTCCCGTCGCGGCTGAAGATGTCGCGCGGGCTCTGGTCCACGGGGATGTTGCGGGCCGCCGCGTACTTGAGGGCGTCCTCGCGGGAACGGATGTCCCATTCGCGCCAGGGCGCGATCACGGTCATGTGGGGGGCGAAGGCGGCCCAGGTGACCTCGAAGCGGACCTGGTCGTTCCCCTTGCCGGTGGCGCCGTGGGAGAGGGCATCCGCCCCGCGCGCGATGGCCACCTGCGCCTGCCGGTAGGCCAGGAGCGGCCGCGCCAGGGCCGTGCCCAGCAGGTAGTTGTCCTCGTAGACGGCGCCCGCGGCCAGGGCCTTGAACGCGAAATCGCGGACGAACTCCTCCCGCAGGTCCTCGACCACGCACTCGGAGGCGCCGGTGGCCAGCGCCTTGCGGCGGACGGCCTCGAGGTCCTCGCCCTGCCCCACGTCCCCGCAATACGCGATGATCTCCGCCCCCGCGTAGTGCTCCTTGATCCAGGGAATGATGATCGAGGTGTCGAGACCCCCCGAGTAGGCCAGCACGACCTTCTTCACTGCCATCGAGTCTCCTTAAGCCACCGCACCGCCGCCTCCCTCCATCTGCATGCCGATGCCTTTCGCCAGCACGTCGTCGAAGGCGACCAGGAACGACCGCAGCTCGCTGCGCTTGACCACCAGGGGTGGGAGCAGGCGCAGCACATTCTCGCCCGCCCTGGTGGCGAGGATCCCGCGCGCGCGCAGGCCCGCCACGATCGGGCTCGCGGGACCGGCGAGCTCGACGCCGAACATGAGGCCGAGGCCGCGCACGTCGCGGATCTGGTTGGGGTACTTCCGCTGCATGGCGCGGAGGTTGCGCCCGAGCATCTTGCCCTTCTTCTCGACCTTGCCCAGGAACCCGCCGGAGGTCAGCCGGTCCATGATCACGAGGGAGGCGGCCGCCGCCACCGGATTCCCGCCGAACGTGCTGCCGTGATCGCCCACCTGGAGCGCGCCGGCCAGCTCCTCGCGCAGGAGCACGGCCCCCAGGGGCAGCCCGCCGCCCAGCGGCTTGGCCAGGGTCACGATGTCGGGCCGGATGTGCGCACGCTCGAAGGCGAAGAGGGCGCCCGTGCGCCCGAGCCCGCATTGCACCTCTTCGGACACGAGCAGGGCGCCCGTTTCGCGGCAGATGTCGGAGAGGCCCTGCAGGAAGTCCTCGGGGGCGATGCGGATGCCGCCCTCGCCCTGCACGGGCTCGATGAACACCGCGGCCGTCTTGGGCCCGATCATGCCCTTGGCCGCCGCGAGGTCGTTCCAGGGACAGAAGCGCACCCCGGGCACGAGGGGTTCGAACGGCGCGCGGTACTTCTCCTTCCAGGTGATCGAGAGCGCGCCCATCGTGCGCCCGTGGAAGCCGCCCTCGAAGGCCACCAGCTCCGTGCGCCCGGAGGCGTTGCCGATGCGGCGCGCGAACTTGATCGCCGCCTCCACGCTCTCCGTCCCCGAGTTCGTGAAGAACACGCGGGCCGGGAAGGAGGCCTTGACCAGCGCGTCGGCCAGGCGGGTGACCGGCTCCGTGAAGTAGAGGTTGCTCGAGTGGATCAGCCGGCTCGCCTGCTTCTTGATCGCGCTCACGACCTTGCCGTTGCCGTAGCCGAGGCCGTTCACGCCGATGCCGGCCGCGAAGTCGAGGTAGGTGTTGCCCGCGCTGTCGGTGAGGAGCGCGCCCTTGCCGGAGACGATGACGAGATCGCGCTCGTAGACGGGGAGCAGCGTGGTCATGCGCGCGCCCCCTCCGCCGCGCCCTGATGCAGCCGCGTGCCCGGGAAGCCGCCGACCAGACGCGCCTTCCCGGCCACGATCACCTCCGGCACGCCCGCGGCCACGGCCTGCAGCGCGGTGTCGACCTTCATCGCCATTCCTCCCGTGATCGCGCCTTGCGCGACATGATGGCGGACCTCGTCCGCGCTGAGCGACGCGACGGGGCGGGCGTCCAGCCGCACGCCGTCCACGTCGGAAAGATAGACCAGGGCGTCGGCGCGGAGCGCGACGGCGAGGGCGAGGGCCGCTTCGTCGGCGTTCACGTTGAGCGCCCCTCCGTCCACACCCTGGGAAACGGGTGAGACCACGGGGACGAGGCCGGCCCCCCATGCCGCCTCCAGGACGCGCGCATCCACCGCCTCCGGGCGGCCCACGCGGCCGAGGCCGGGCTGGACGCGCGCGCGGAGCAGGCCCGCGTCGCGCCCGGAGAGACCGATGGCGGGCAGGCCGGCCGCGGTGAGACCCGCGGCCAGACCCTTGTTCACGACCCCGGAGAGGACCATCTCGACGACCTCCATCGCCTCCGCCGACGTCTCGCGGCGGCCCCCCACGAACCTCGATTCCAGGCCCCGTGCCTTCAGCTCCCGCTCCACGTGCCGTCCGCCGCCGTGCACGACCAGCACGCGCCCGCGGGCGCGGCGGAGCTCCTCCGCGAGGGCGGGGAGCAGCTCCGCATCCTCGAGCGCCGGCCCCCCGAGCTTGTACACCCGCACGCCGCCGTTCATGCGCGCCCCCGCACCAGGCCCGCGTCCTCGGGCAGGCCCAGGGCCAGGTTGAGGTTCTGGACGGCCTGGCCGGCCGCGCCCTTCACGAGGTTGTCGAGGGCGGAGAACACGACGACGCGGCCGGGCGCCGCCGCATGCACCGACAGGCGGCACTCGTTCGTGTGGACCACGTCCGAGAGGCGCGGCGGGGCCGGACCCACCACGCGTACGAACGGCGATCCTTCGTAGGCGTGGCCGAGGGCGGCGCGCAGCCGGTCCACGCCCGCATCCGTCTTGACGTACAGCGCGGACAGGATCCCGCGCCGCACGGGGAGCAGGTGCGGGCAGAACGTGAGGCGCAGGTCACGGCCCGTTTTCTCGCGCACCGCCGCTTCCATCTCGCCCACGTGCCGGTGGGCGCGGCCGGGGGCATAGGCGGAAAAGTCGTCGGCGACCTCGGAGAAGAGCAGGTCCTCCCGCGGCGCGCGGCCGGCTCCGGTCGTCCCGCTCTTGGCGTCGACGATGACGTCATCGGGATCGATCACCTTCTCGCGCACGAGCGGGATCAGCGGCAGCAGCACGGAGGTCGCGTAGCAGCCGGGATTGCTGATGAGGCGCGCGGACCGGATCTCGTCGCGATAGAGCTCGGTGAGGCCGTAGGGAGCCTGGCCCAGGAGCTCCGGCGCCGGATGATCGTGCCCGTACCACTCGCGGTAGGCGGCGGCGGTGGGCAGGCGCAGGTCACCGGAGAGGTCGACGACGACCGCGGACGGATGCGCCGCGCGCAGCCGCGCGGCGAAGGTGGCCGAGATCCCGTGGGGCAGGGAGAGGAAGTACGCGTCCGCCTCCCGCTCCAGACCCGCCTCGTGCGCGAGATGGCCCTCGCCCGTGCCCGTGGTGAAGGCGACGCGGGCGCGCGGGTGGACGGCGAGGATCCGCACCAGCTCGCGCCCGGCATAGCCCGTCGCCCCGAACACCCCGACGTTCACTGCCCTTTCCTCCAGGCCCGGGCCGCGCCCGGCCAAAACAAAAAACCCACTGGAGCTTCCGGCTCCAGCGGGTCGGTGGATCCGGTCCGTTGTACGAAGGACTAGACCGGTTCGCCCCGCCGGACACACGGGCCTCGCCTGACGCGGGCCTGCGGTCGCACGGCGGGTCGCGAGAACATGACAGTGTGATCATACGTGCGCGCGTCGTCGTGTCAAGGAGTTTCCAGGGTTTTCGCTCCTTCCTCGCGGGGCTAGGATGGAGACACCGAGGTGCATCGATGTCCGAGACGCTCACCGACCGCCGCAGCCTCCCGCTGACCGATCTCAGTGAGGAGGAGCGGATGTTCCGCGACGCCGTGCGCGGCTTCGCGGAGGAGCGGGTGCGCCCGCTCGTCCATCAGATGGACGAGGACGCGAGCATTCCGCGTCCTCTCATCGACGCCCTGTTCGAGCTCGGCGTGATGGGCGTCGAGATCCCCGAGGCCCACGGCGGCGCGGGCGCCACCTTCTTCATGTCCATCCTCGCCGTGGAAGCGCTGGCGCGGGTGGATGCGTCCGTGGCCGTGCTCGTCGACGTGCAGAACACGCTCGTGAACAACGCTCTCTTGCGTTGGGGCAACGCGGAGCAGCACGCGCGCTACTTCCCCCGGCTGGCTTCGAAATGGGTCGGCGCCTACGCGCTCTCCGAGGCGGGCTCGGGCTCGGACGCGTTCGGGTTGTCCTGCCGCGCGACGGACCACGGGGACCACTGGGAGCTGACCGGGCGCAAGCTCTGGATCACGAACGCCGCCGAGGCCGACCTCTTCATCATCCTCGCCACCGTGGATCCCTCGAAGGACTACAAGGGGATCACCGCCTTCCTGGTGGAGCGCAGTTTCCCCGGGTTCTCGGTGGGCAAGAAGGAGGACAAGCTCGGCATCCGCGCGTCCTCCACTTGCGAGCTGATCCTGGAGAGCGTCCGCGTCCCGCGCGAGAACGTCCTGGGCGACGTCGGCAGGGGCTACAAGATCGCCATCGAGACCCTCAACGAAGGACGCATCGGGATCGGCGCCCAGATGGTGGGCGTGGCCCAGGGGTCGTTCGACCACGGGCTGCGCTACGCGCAGGAGCGGCAGCAGTTCGGCAAGGCCATTTCCGAGTTCCAGGCCGTGCAGTTCCTCCTCTCGGAGCTCGCGACCGAGATCGAGGCCTCGCGCCTCCTGACCTACAACGCGGCGCGGCTGCGGGACACGGGGTCTTCCTTCATCAAGGAGGCCGCGATGGCCAAGCTGTTCGCCTCCCGCGCCGCCGAGCACGTCACCTCGAACGTGATCGAGATCTACGGCGGCTACGGTTTCACGCGGGAGTATCCGGTCGAGAAGTACTTCCGGGACCAGAAGGTGGGGCAGATCTACGAAGGGACCACGCACATGCAGCTGCTCGTCATCGCGAAGCAGCTGCTCGGGAAGCTATAGCAGCAACCCCCTGCATTAAATCAACGGCTGGTCGGCTTCGGACTTGAAGTGGATCTTCTTCTGGAAGCCCGGGAGGATCTGCACCGTGCGGTCGTACTCGCACACGATCACGCGTCGCACTTCGAGCGTGTTGATCTTGCAGGTCTTGGGCCCGATGAACTGCTCGAGGTGGTTCTCCTGCGCCGCCTTGATGAGCTCCGACTCGATGCGGTCGTCGGGATGGCTGTACTTGGGCGCCCGCGCCAGCTCCGTCATCTTGTCCGCGAAGTTGTAGTTGCTGAAGTACGCGGGAATGAGGTTCCA
>DASTLK010000583.1:0-16968 GCA_035715025.1 Vicinamibacteria bacterium | reverse complement strand
GATACCGCTCGAACCAATACGGCGGCGGGGGGGCGGGGAGGACCGGGATGCCGATGTCCGCGCGGGTGGCGCGGAGGAACAGCTCGGTGTGGGGGAGGGTACGGGCCACGTCCGTGAATCCCTCCGCGCGCAACCAGTTCTCGACCACGGCGTCCGTAGTCCTCTCGTTGATGAGGGGAGAGAGCAGGTCGAAGGCCTGATGGGTGTCGCGGCGGGGCAGGAGGCGGGCGAGCACGGCGCGCTTGGCCGCGAACGGCAAGGGGGACAGCACGAGGCGCACGGTGTCGAGGAGGGTGAGCGCGGCGGCCGGCGCCGACCGCGATCCGTAGAGATACAGGAAGAGGACACCCTCGGCGCCGACCAGTCCCGCGACGTTGGCGACCGCGCGGCGCGTATCGCCGGTGTGGTGCAGAACACCGAAGGAGAACACCACGTCGAAGCGTCGCTCCGCGAGGGGTGTCGGAAGGCTGAGGAGGTCGACGACCTGCGTCTCCAGTTGCCCCTGTGCGACGGAGCCTGGGGCCAGCCGCTCCATCTGGGCCCTCGTGGCCTCGACGGCATGCGGGCTGGCATCGACCGCCACCACCCGGCAGCCCAGCCGGAGCAGGCCCAGCGTCCAGCGTCCGCCGCCGCATCCGGCGTCGAGCACGGTCCGTCCGGCGAACCAGCTTCGTTCGATGCCGAGCAGCTCGTCGGCCACGATTCGATCGACATTCGCGACAAACCACGCGTCGGACAGCATGGCGTCGCCCGCCGGGATATGCCCCCATTGGTAGTCGAAGCTGGCGAGCGTCTGACGCTGGCGGAAGCTACGCCGCACGGCGCAGGTCCTCCACGTGCCGTAGCCACAGCTCGACGGAAAGCACGCGCCAGAGTCCCGGGTGTCCGGCGAGGCGCTCGTCCGGCTCCGCCCGCCAGGCCGCGAGCACTTCCGGCCGGAGGATCCCGGCGCTGCGCGCGTCCGGGCCAAGCCAGGCCCGCAGTTGGGAAGCGATCTCCCGGAGCCAGCGCACCTCCGGGGTCGCGAACCCGAGCTTGTCGCGGCGGAGACGGACGCAGTCGGGGAGGACGCCCTTCATGCTGTCGCGAAGGATGGCCTTGGTCCAACCGTCGCGGACGAGACCCGACGCGGGCAGGGCGAGCGCTCGTTCGACCAGCCGGAAGTCGAGGAACGGCGTCCGCGCCTCCACCGAGAAGGCCATCGAGTTGCGGTCTTCGTACCGCAGCAGTGCGGGCAGGCTCGAACGCAGAAGCCCTTCACGGCGCTCCTCGAGCAAGGTCGCGTGCGGTCGATGGCGCGCGCTCGGCGTCGCGCTGGCGTGGCGCCGGAACGCCGGGTCGAGGACGGTCGGGTCGAGCCGCCGGTGGCTCACGAGGCGATCGACCAGCCGCCGGCGCAGTCCCTCCGGCGCGGGCAGCGCATGGTAGGCGAGCAGTCCGGCGAGCAGCGGACGGGCAGCGCCCGCGTTCGCGTGCAGGTGCTCGATGGCGCGCGCGGCTGCCCGCCACCCTCGTCGGCGGGCCGTCTCCGCGAGGTAGGGACCGAGATGGTAACGGTAGCCGCCCAGGACCTCGTCGCCGCCCTGGCCGTCGAGCAGCACGCGAACTCCGGCCTCCGCGGCGAGCCGCATCACCCGCCACTGCGAATACACGCTCGCGGAAGGGAAGGGTTCGTCCTGGCTGCGGACGAGCGCCGGCAGGTCGCGGGCCAGATCGGACGACGTGGGAGTGGTGCCGGCCCCGCGCACTCCCGTCGCCTCGACCACCGCCGCCATGAACGCCGACTCGTCCAGCCCTGGCTCGGGGTACACGACGCTGAACGAGCGATGGGCGCCGGCGGCCTCCGGCCCCCGGAGCCTCGCGGTGAGGGCGACGATCGACGAGGAGTCGAGTCCGCCGCTCAGGCAGGTTCCGACGTCGACGTCGCTGCGCAGGCGCACCTGCACCGCGTCCTCGAGCAGACCGCGGAACTCTTCCGGCGTGCCGGGGCGGACGGAGGGGCTGGGAAGTTCGTACCAGCGGCGTCGCGCGATCCGGCCGTCCTCGTCCACACGCAGGCAGTGGCCCCCGGGCAAGGATCGAACGTCGGCGAAGAACGTGCGGTCCGACTCGTCAAGGGCGCCCATGACGAGAAAGCCGGAGAGGGAGGCGTCGTCGGGGCGGCAGGGCACTTGCGAATGGGCGAACAGGGCCTTGATCTCGGACGCGAACGCGAACAGGCCGTTCCCTCCCCAGTAGTGGAAGGGCTTGACCCCGAAGCGGTCGCGCACGCAGAGGAGCGACCGCTCGCGAGCATCGTACAGTGCGAAAGCGAACATGCCGTTGAGCCGGGGCAGCGCGTCCTCGCCCCACTCCGCGTAGGCGGAGAGCAGCACCTCCGTATCAGACGCGGTGCGGAAGGTGTAGCCGCGCGCGCGCAGCTCGTCGCCCAGCTCGATGTAATTGAAGATCTCGCCGTTGAAGGTGATCCAGAGGCGGCCGTCCGCCGAGCCCATGGGCCCATGGCCGCCGGGACTGAGATCGATGATGGAAAGGCGGCGATGTCCGAGTGCGACGCGCGTCCCGTCCGGGGCCACGGCCGGTAGCGGCGGGTCGTCGATTCCGCTGACGGTGTCGGCGCCGCGGAATCGGCGGGCACCGGTGGAACCGGCAAGCAGGTAGCCCTCGTCGTCCGGCCCGCGATGGCGCAGAGCGCTCGTCATGCGCGCGAGCACACGAGGGGTGTCCGGGTCGAGGCGTCCGACGAGGCCAGCGATACCGCACATGTCAGGGATCTCTTCTCGGCGCGCGCGACGTCAGGGCTTCGCCGGCCGTGGAAAGAGCGCGCCTAGGCGCGGGCGACCGCCGAAGTGGAGAAGTTGCGCACCTCGGACGCCACGCGCGTGACCGCGTCCAGGGGCAGCTCCGGATACAGGGGCAGGCACAGTACTTCGCGCGTGAGCATCTCCGAGACGGGCAGGTCCCCCGGACGGCCACCCGCAGCCGCCATCGCCGGCTGCAGATGCAACGGCTTGGGATAATGGATCGCAGTGGCGATGCCCTCAGCCTTGAGCCGGGCCTGCAGCGCGTCTCGATCATTGGTCCGGATGGTGAACAGGTGCCAGGCCGAACGTGCGCCCTCGCGCACGCGCGGGACGACGATGCCGGCCACGCCTTCGAGCGCGTCCGCGTACGCGCGCACCCGCTCCGCTCGCTCCGCGTTCCAGAGGTCCAGGTGACGCAGCTTCACGCGCAGTATCGCCGCCTGGAGCGTGTCCAGACGGCTGTTGGTGCCCACCACGACGTTGTCGTACTTGTTGGCTCCGCCGCCGTGGTTGGCGATCTGCCGGACTTTGGCGATGAAGGCGGCGTCGTTGGACGTCACCGCGCCCGCGTCCCCGTAGGCGCCGAGGTTCTTGCCCGGATAGAAGCTGAAGCAGGCGGCGTGGCCCAGGCTGCCCACGCGCCGCCCCCGGACTTCTGCCCCATGCGCCTGGGCGGCATCCTCGAGCACGGGCAAGCCGTGCCGGACAGCGATGTCGAGGATCGGCTCCGTGTCCGCGGGATGGCCGTAGAGGTGGACGGGCACGATGACCTTCGTGCGCGGCGTGATCGCGCGCTCGAGCTGGCCCGGATCCATGGTGAAGGTGACGGGATCGACGTCGACCCACACCGGCCGGCCCCCGTTGAGCAGGATCGCTTCACCGGTGGCCACGAACGTATTCGCGACCGTCACCACGTCGTCACCCGGCCCCACTCCATACGCCTTCAGGGCGAGGCTGAGGGCGTCCGTCCCGTTCGCCACGCCGCAGGCGTGTCCGGTCTGGCAGTAGGCGGCGAACTCGTTCTCGAACAGCGCGCAGTCCTCGCCCTTGATGAAATGCGCGCTCTCGATCACGCGCGCGAGGGCGGCGTCGACCTCGGCCTTGATGCGGGCGTACTGCGCCTGCAGGTCGACCATCGGAATGGGTTGCTGCGCCATGCGATCGCGGTCCTCCGTCAAGGGCGCGCCTCGACCGCGCCGGAAAAACCACGCAGCTTACCAGCCCGTCCCACCTCCATCAAGTTCCGGCAGACCACGTCGGTCACGTCGACCTGGCGGGCCGCGAACGCCGCCGCGCGCGCCGCCCACCCCTCGCGCGCGCTGTCGTCGGCCATGAGGCGAGCCGCTTCCTCCACCGCGCGCGAGCCCGACGGGAAGGACCGAACGAGGTCTTCGGCGGCCAGCAGCTCGAAGTTGCCCATGGTCCCGACCAGCGTCGACGCATAGACGGATGGGGTTCCGAGGAGGCCCGCCTCCGTGGCCATCGTCGCTCCCTCTCCGAGGTAGACGCGCGCGAGAGCCAGGGCGTGGTGGACGCGATGCGCAGCCACCGGGAGGATTTCGACGCCGAGGCCGGACGGCGCCGTGTCCTCGGCGCTGACGAAGACGCGGCCGTGGGGGCGCAGGGCCTCCACCGCGCGGGCGCGATCGCTGGTGGTCAGGCCCCGATGACCGCGATCGTGAGCGGCCTTCCAGGACACGAAGCGCAGGATGGCGAACGGCTCGTGGGGCCCGAGCCCCATCTCGGCGCGGATGGCCGGGTCGGGGACGAAGCGGCGAGGGTGCAGGTAGGCCAGCTCGTGAAGCCCCGCATAACGAACGTGGGCGCGGGGAAGCGATTTCTTGAACGCTTCAGGCGTGCAGATGCGCGTCGCCCACGGATAGGTCAACAGGCGGTCGGCGGCGACGTGCTCGGTGTCGGTGAACACGACGGAGGGTGTCGCCGTCAGACGGCCGGCGGGAGCGATGAAGGCTCCCCCCACCGCCGTCACCACGTCGGGCTTGACGCGGCGGATCAAGCGCACGAGGGCGGTGAGCCTCACCGGGTACTCCCGAAGCAGGCCTTTGCGCGGGGAGGAGAGGGTCACGTATTCGAGGGCCAGGGCCTCGAGGAGATCGAGAGTCACGTCCTTGTCTCGCGCGGAGACCACGACGTCATGACCCTCGGCCCGAAGGCGCGCGATCGACGCGCGGAAGAAATGCACGTGAGCGGGATGACCGATATCCACCAGCACGCGCATGCCATCGCAGACTACCACGTCGCCCAGCCGAGCTGATAAGCTCCGGCGCCCAGTGACCCTTCACCGGTCGTCACGCCTTCCCACGATCGTGACCGTGGTCGGCGCGCGGCCGCAGTTCGTCAAGCTCGCGCCGCTCTCGCGCGCGCTGCGGCGTCACGTGCGCGAGGTCCTGGTCCATACCGGGCAGCACTACGACCGCGAGATGTCGGACGCGTTCTTCTCGGAGCTGAGCCTGCCCTCGCCGGACCGACACCTGGGCGTGGGCTCGGGGCCGCACGGCCGCATGACCGGCCGCACGCTGGAGGCGCTGGAGGCCGTGCTGGTCGAGGAGGCGCCGGCGATGGTCGTCGTGCTCGGCGATACGAACACGACCCTTGCCGGCGCGCTCGCGGCGGCCAAGCTCGGCATACCGGTGGCTCACGTGGAGGCCGGCCTGCGCAGCTTCGACATGCGGATGCCGGAAGAGGTCAACCGGAAGGTCACCGACCACGTCTCCGACCTCCTCTTCTGTCCGACCCCCACCGCCGTCCGCAACCTCGCGCGTGAAGGGATCAGGCGCGGAGTCCACCGCGTCGGCGACGTGATGGCGGACGCCGTCCGGGCCTGGCGGCGGCGGGCCCAGCGCCGGCCGCGGGCGATCGAAGGGATCGCTCCCGGTGCGTATTACCTGGCCACGCTGCACCGGCAGGAGAACGCGGATGATCCCCGGCGCCTGGCCGACGTGCTGGGCGCGCTGTCTGCCCTGCGCCACCCGACCGTGCTGCCTCTCCATCCGCGGACGGCCCGGCGCATGGAAGCGCTCGGGTTGAAGGCCGCCGGCCTCCTGCGTCTCGTCCCCCCGCAACCCTACCTGGAGATGCTGAGGCTGCAGGCCGAGGCACGCGCCGTGCTGACCGACTCCGGCGGCATGCAGAAGGAGGCCTACCTCCTGGGCACGCCCTGCATCACCCTGCGTGAGACGACGGAATGGGTCGAGACCCTGCGCGGCGGGGCGAACCGCCTGGCCGGCGCCGATCCGCGACGGATCGCCCGCGCGGTCGCGGCGGTCGAGCGGAAGCGGCCGCACTGGGACCCCCGGCGTACGTACGGTGACGGGCACGCGGCGGAGCGCATCGCCAGGATCATCGCGGCGGCCGTGCGCCCGCGCTGAGGACGAGGCGCCGGCTCAGCGCGCCTCCAGCAAGCGGTCCAGGGCGCCGGTCAGCGTGGCCTCCAGCACGTCCGGGCGCGCCGCCGCCAGCGACTCGCGGTTCGGGAACCCGCCGGGAATGCCGACGGCGCGCACGCCCGCCGCCCGCGCCATCTGGACGTCCTCGGGACTGTCCCCGACGTAGACGCCATCGGCGGCGGCGAGCCCGAGCCTCTCCAGCGCGAGCAGCAGCGCTTCCGGATGCGGCTTCCGGTTCACGATGTCCTCCGCGCACACCACGACCTGGAAGAGCTCCGCGACTCCGAGGTCGGCCAGCTCGCGCCCGACGCGCGAGCAGTCGCCGCTGGTGACGAGACCGGCGAGGAGGCCGGCGTCGCGCACGCGCAGCAGCGCCTCGCGCGCGCCCTCGATGAGGACGACCTTCTCCTGCCCGTAATGCCCGAGCCAGCGCGCATCCGCCTCCGGCCAGCGGTCCTCGGCCAGGCCGAGGGCCGAATAGGTGAGGTGCCAGTTCGGCGAATACGTGCGCCGGAAGGCGTCGCGGTCGAAGGCGATGCCGTAGGAGCCGAACAGCTTCTCGTAGCAGCGATAGCTCGCCTCCGCCGTGTTGACCAGGGTCCCGTCCCAGTCGAAGAGCACCGCTTGCAGGCGGGGGGCGCGCATCAGCGATGCACCGCCATCCAGATCCCGGAAGCGAGGACGGCGAGCACGAACGAGGACACCAGCGTGAACGTCCAATCGCGCTCGAGGGCCAGGCCCACCGTGACCACCGCCACCCGCGCCACCGGAGTCAGCATGAGCAGGACGATGCCCCAGCGGAGCGGCCCCGCCGCGCCCAGGATCAGGCCCACGAGGAGCAGCCCGGTGCTGAGCGCGAGCCCCACCACCAGCGCCTTCTCGATGACGCCCTCGAGCTGCTCGACCCGGCCCGTCACAGCGCTTCCAGGGCCATGCGCCCGCCCACCAGCAGCAGTACCACCGCCATGAAGATCTTCAGCGCGCGTGCCTCCACGCGCTGTCCCAGCCGCGCCCCCGCGATGCTCCCGGGCAGCGCTCCCAGCGCCACCGCGGCCGCGATGGGGAGCACGACGTCGCCGCGAGCGAAGTAGATGAAGACGGACGCCGCCGCCGTCACCCCGATCATGAACGCGCTGGTGGCCGCGGCCACGCGAATGGGGACGCCGCAGAACGTGTTCAGCACCGGCACCTTGACGATACCTCCGCCGAGTCCGAGGAGACCGGACACCGCGCCCGCGACCAGCGAGGCGCCGAGCGCGAGGGGCATCCGGCGCACGCGATAGACGTAGGCCGTGTCGCCTTCCTGAAGGCGTCCGCCCAGGCGGCCGGGATCGACGGACGTATCCGCGATCACGTTGCGGCGCCCCGACCGCATCATCATGAGCGCCCCCATGACGGCCAGCGTCCCCCCGAAGAGGAGGAAGAGCTGTTGCGTGCTCAGCAGCGAAGCGGCCAGGCCGCCGCCGAGGCCTCCCACGCTGGTGGCGACCTCGAGGGCCATGGCCAGGCGCATGTTGACCAGGCCGCGGTCCAGGTTGACGGTCGAGCTCGCCGTCGCGGTCGCGATCACGGAGATGAGGCTGGCGGCCACGGCGGCGCGGATGGGCACGTGGAAGAGGAGGGTCAGAAGCGGCACCAGGAACACGCCACCGCCGATCCCCAGCATGGCGCCGACGAGACCGGCGGCCGCGCCGGTCAGAAGGTAGGTGGCCACGTGCACCGGCATCGCGCAAGATCCTACCCTCGTCCACGTGAACCGCGCGCGCGGTGGCGCGTAGAATCCGCCGGTGCTGGACGCGATGCCTCTCGACGCGCGGGCCCTCGCCGCCGCCGGAGCGCTGCTCGCGCTGCCCGGCGTGCTCGTGGTGCGGTCGCCCTGGCGTGCGATGCCGCTGCTCTCGCTCGCGTTCTGGGTGGCGTCCTGGACCTGGCTGGGCGGTGCCTCGCGCACACGCGCGGTGTACGTGGCCCTGGCCGCCTTCGCCGCGCTCGCGGTGTTCCGCCTGGTCCGGCCGGGGCCACTGCCCCGAGCCGGCCGCGGGCAAGGCTTGATCGCGGCGACCGCGCTCCTGCTCGCCGTCCCGTACGCGCTCCGCGGGGTGCCTTCCGGGTCGCGGCTGCCGCGCGCAGCGCTCACCGCCGAGCTGCTCGCCTGGCACGACGGGTGGCCGCGCTCGTTCGAGCCGCTCCTTCCCATGCGCCCCTTCCGGGCCGATGGCCTCGCGACCCTGGCCGCGGACATCGCCTTGCTGTCCGGCGCACCCTTCTACCGCACGGCGTTCCTCGCCTCGATCCTCGCCGGCGCCGTGCTGCTGCTCGCGCTCTGGTCGCTGGCGGCCACGCGGCGCGCCCCCGGCCGCGCCGCGTTGATCGCGGTGGTGGGCACCCTGGCCGCCACCGCCGCCGCTGCCGGTCCCGGCCGCTTGGCGGCGGCCTTTGCCGTGGAAGCGGTCGCCCTATGGCACGACCGTCGCGGGAATCCCTCCGCCTTCGCGGCCGGTGCGTGTGCCGCCGCCGCGATGGCGACGGACGTCACGACCGCGCTCGGCGCCCTCGTCCTCGCCGGAGCCGCCTTCGCCTCCGGGCGAGAGACACTCGCGCACCCGCACTCCATTGGGGTGGCCACGGACCGCAGACGAGTGGCGCTGGGCACCGCGGTCGTGCTCTCCGTGCCCCTCTTCTTCCGGACGCCGCGCATCGACTGGCCCGACGTCGCGCCCCTCGTGGCGATCGGCGTCGTGGCCGTCCTTTGTGCGCGAGCGGGAGCGCGCTCGACGCGCTGGATCCTTCCCGCGATGGTGGCGTGCGCGGCGGCGGCCGGCGCCATCACGCTCACGGGGGCCGCCGAGCCGGCGATGACGCCCGACGATCTCGCCGCGCTGCTCTGGATCCGCGATCATGCGCGGCCGCTCGATCTGGTCTGCGCGCCCGACGTGCCCGCGGCGAGGTGGATCCCCGCCATCGCGGGCCGGCCGGCGATGGTGGCCATGGGGCCGGGATGGCCCGTGCCCGCCGGGGAGTGCGACGTCCGGATCTCGCTCTCGGGGCTGGCCCCGCCGGGCGCCCTTCCTCCCGAAGCGCCCGCGTTCCGCGCGGGCCAGGCCGTGGTGTGGACGGGTTCTCAGGGGCGCTGACATCGTTTGACAGAACCTGGGTGGGCGCTCGCCGTAGAGTGCATTGAGCATCGGAGGGGACGTGCCACTGCGACGAGGTGACGGCGCGCCGAGGCCGAATCCATGCCCCCGGAGACGCCTCTCCAGCGCGGCCGATCAGGTCGGTGGCGCGTCCCCTTCCGGTGCCTTGTCCATCCGGGGTCTCCGGCCGTCCTCTGCTATCATCCCCACGTCCCCGAGCGCGCCGCGGCGGCGCTATTTCGCCGGCCGCCGGTGAGCGGCGCCTCCTGACGCGGGAGGCCGTTCTCCGATGAAATGGCTCAAGTGGGTCGGTCTCGTCCTCGTGGCCGTGCTGGCGTTGTTCGTGTTCGGCTGGGCTCCCTACTGGCTGGCGGGCCTGGCCACCATCCGCCGCTTCACCTACAACGACAAGGAGAATGCGGGCCTCACGCCCGCGACGTTCGAGCTGCCGTACGAGGACGTGACCTTCAACGCCCCCGACGGGGTGGCGCTGAAGGGGTGGTGGGTGCCGGCGCCGAACGCGCACGGCACGGTCGTCCTCGTTCACGGCCTCAATCGCTCGCGCATCGAGATGGTCAAGAAGGTCCCTTTCCTCCACAAGCTGGGCTGGAACGCGCTCCTCTTCGACCTGCGCCATCACGGCGAGAGCGGGGGCAACGTCTCGAGCTTCGGCTTCTTCGAGAAGCAGGACGTGCACGCCGCGACCGCGCTTGCGCGTGCGCGGTCGCAGGGCCCGGTCGTGCTGTGGGGCGTGTCCCTGGGCGCGGCCTCGGCGACGCTGGCCGCGGCCGAGGATCCCGGAGTGGCCGCCCTCGTCTGCGACAGCAGCTATCGCAGCCTGCGCGACACCGTCGGCCATCACCTCAGCCTGTTCCGCGGGTTCCGCTGGTGGCTGCGCATCGTGCCGAACTGGCCGGTGGCGAACGAGGTCGTGTACTGGATCGGCCGCCGCGCCGGGTTCGACCCGGATGCCATCGACGTTCGCGGCGCGGCCGCCCATCTCGCCCCCCGGCCCTGCCTGTTCGTCTGCAACTCCGGCGACCGCCGGATGCCGTCGGAGATCGCGTTCGAGCTCAAGGCCGCGGCCGGGCCACAGGCGCACGTGCTGGTGGTCCCGGGCACGAGCCACGGCGGCGCCTATCGCGACGGCACCGCGGCCTACGAGACCGCCGTCACCGAGCTGCTGGGAGCGGCGTCGTCCGCGCCGCCCGTCCGCATGGCCTTCGGCCGATGAGGAGACCGCAATGAGCGTGCTCAAGAAGTCGAAGAGGTCGAAGGTCGCCGCGGCCCACAAGCGCTCGGCGGCGCCTCCTTCCGCGGCCGCCGCCAAGGGCCGGCACGTCCCCTTTCCGGAAGAGGACAACGGCGCGCAGAAGGCGCCGGAACAGATCGGGTCGTACTCGATGGTCGACCCCCGCTTCCGCGAGATCTACTTCGAGTTCTACAAGGAGACCTACCGGCCGTCCGTCCTCGACCGCAAGACCAAGGAGCTCGTCGCCATCTCGGCCAGCCTGGCCGCGAAGTGTCAGGGCTGCCTCGAGGGGCACATCAAGAAGGCGCTGAAGTTCGGGGCCACGCGCGAGGAGATCTCGGAGACGATCGCGATCGCCATGGGCGTCAACGCCGCCGCCATCGTGGACCTCACCGATATCGCGGCCGAGAACCTGGAGCTCAAGCTTTTCTAGGACAAGAGGCACGTAGAGCACGGCGGCGCGCGTAGCGCGGCGGCGTGCGAGGGGGGTTTCAGGGGGGGTTCGCGAACACCCATCATGCCGTGTGTGAGTGCCCCCCCTGACTAAATACTCTGGCCAACAGCCTTCAAGAAACATTCGCGCCCGGGAACACCTGTTTCGGCTGCGGCCCCGCCAACCCGAAGGGACTCCGCATCCGCAGCTTCGCGCAGGGTGACGAGGTGGTGGCGGACTGGACGCCGGAGAGCCACCACGAAGCCTTCTCCGGGATGCTCAACGGCGGGATCATCGGGGCCCTGCTCGACTGTCACAGCAACTGGGCCGCGACGTATCACCTGATGCGTGCGTCCGGCGCGTCGTCGCCGCCGTGCACGGTGACCGCCGACTACGCGGTCAAGTTCCTGCGCCCGACGCCGAGCCAGGCCCCGGTGCATCTGACGGCGCGGGTGGTCGAATCTTCTGCGGACCGGGCAACGGTGGAAGCAACGCTCGAGTCAGGCGGCAAGACCTGCGCGACCTGCCGCGGCACCTTCGTGGCGGTCAAGCCGGGGCATCCGGCCTATCACCGGTGGTAGCCGGCCGATCGTCCGCCGTCATTTCTCGGCGCGGGGCTCCATCGCTGAGCTGAAGCTCTTCCGCAGCGATTCCGGCAGCGGCGTCGGCCGGAACGTCTTCATGTCCACCACGACCGCGATCGTGCGCGCCTCGAAGACGGGCTTCCCGGCCACCGAGGCCTCGTAGCGGATCTGCACCGACGAGCGCCCCACGCGCTCGATCGTGACGTCGATGTCCACGTGATCGCCGTAGTGGACGGGAGACAGGAACTCCATCTCGACCTTCACGGTGGGGAAGCCCAGGCCGTCCCGGAAGACGTCCGGATAGGGCCGTCCCACGTGACCGACGAAGAAGTCCTCGAACGCCTCGTGCAGGAAGTTGACGAGGTTGGGGTAGTAGGCGATCCCCGCCGCGTCGAGGTCGCCGAACCTTACGAGGATGCTGGTCTTGAACAGAGCCCCGTCTCCGTCTGTTTACCCGATCAAGCCTTGGAGCCGAGGTGCTCCATGATCGAGAGGGAGAGGATATCGCCCAGGGCCTCGAAGGAGGCCTCGCCGTCCTCGGCACTGGCCGCGGTGGGATCGCCGAAGTAGGCGTCCTCTCCTCCGGCCTCGGCGAAGGTCTTGGCCCCCTTCTTCAGCGCGGGCATCAGTCCGTCGACGGGGGCCAGGCTGATGCGCTCGCGCTCGCGCACCATCTGGGGCGCCGCCGCCATCATGAGGGACGTCTCGAAGGCGCCGGCGTGGTCGCCCTTCGCGAACGTCTCCCCGAGCAGGTCCGCCCAGCGCTTCTTGGTGATGTCGGCCCAGCAGACGCTGGCGCCCAGCTTTTTCGCCTCTTCGAGCGCGGCCTTGAGGCACTCGATGTGCCCCGGATCCAGGTGGATGTTGGCGATCGCGATGGCGCGGAACGTCTTGGCCGTGAAGACGCAGACGTCGCGCAGGAGGGCCACCGAAGTCGCCGCGGGCACGCTGATGGTGCCGGGGAACTTCGCCGCGAAGTCGGACACGGTGAACGAGACGGGGGGCAGGATGAGCGCGCTCACCCCGTGCTCCTTGAGCTTGGCCGCGCCGCGCTTCGCCATCTCGATGGCGATGACGGTGTCGGCGTTGAGGGGCAGATGGGGACCGTGCGCCTCGATGGCGCCGACGGGCAGGATGCCCACCGGGCGGTCCTTCATCGCCTCGTCCACTTCCGCCCAGGTCATCTCGGACATCACGATGAGGTCAGCCATGGCTATTGAAGGAAAACTCCTTCGCTCCTTTCCGGTGCTTTGATTCGGGGAATGCTAGCTCGCGGCGAGACGTCTCCGGTCGATCTTGCCCCGGTCGTTCTTCGGTAGCGAGAGAGTGAACTCCACGACCCGCGGATACTTGAACAGGGCCAGACGGGTCTTCACGAACTCCTGGAGCTCACGGGCCAGTGCGTCGTCGCCAGGGCGATCACGAGGTACCACGTAGGCTTTTGGCTTGATCAGTCCGTCCCGATCTTTATACCCGATGACGGCGCATTCCGCCACAACCGGGTGCTGGAGAAGGCAGTTCTCGACCTCGTAGGGTGAGACGAAGATGCCGCCCACCTTGAGCATGTCGTCCGTCCGGCCTTCGTACCAGAAGTAGCCGCGCTCGTCCCGGCGCACGTGGTCTCCGGTCACCACCCAGTCCCCGCGGAGGATCTCCTTCGACTTCTCGTGGGCCTGCCAGTACAGGATGGCCGCCGATTCGCCCTTGATCCAGAGCGTGCCCGCCTCGCCCGGGGGCAGGTCCTGCCCGTCCGGACCCACGATGCGCGCCTCGTAGCCCGGGACGAGCCTTCCCAGGCTGCCGGGGACGACGTCACCGGGGTAGTTGGAGATGTAGATGTGGAACATCTCGGCCGAGCCGATGCCGTCCAGGATCTCCACCCCGAACGTCTCCTTCCACCGGCGGTACAGCTCGGGCGGCAGGGCCTCGCCGGCGGAGAGGACGAGGCGGAGCGACGAGAGGTCACGACCGGGGCCGCCGGGGTCATTCAACATGGCGCCGATCATGGTGGGAACGGACGTGAGGATCGTGGGCCGGTACCGCTCGATCACGTCGAAGAGCGTCGCGGCCTCGCTGCGCTCGCTGAAGAGCGCGGTGGCCCCGCCCACGGCGAACGGGAACAGCAGGTTCGTTCCCGTGGCATAGCCGAAGAAGAGCTTGGGCACGCTCACGGTCAGGTCGTCCTCGCGGATGCCCATCACCTGCATCGCGTAGCGCTCGGTGTTCCAGGGCAGGTCCTGCTGGAGGTGGACGGCCGCCTTGGGCTTGCCCGTCGAGCCGCTCGTGAAGAGCCAGATGGCCGGGTCGTCGCGGTGCGTGTCGGCGTTGGTCAATCGATCGGAGGCCCGCGCGCAGGCCTCGTCGAAGGAGAGATGCGGCCCCGGGTCGCCGACCACGAGCAGATGGCGGAGGTGGGTGAAGCGCTCGCGCAGCGGGTCCAGCTTCTCGAGCGTCGCCGACTCCACGATCGCGACCTTCGCCCGCGTGTACTCGAAATAGTGGAGGTATTCCTCGGCCGGCAGCAGCGGGTTCACCATCGCGATCACGGCGCCGATCTTGGCCGCTCCGAACCAGGCGAAGGCGAACTCGGGCCGGTCGGGCAGCACGATCAGGACGCGGTCCTCGACCCCGATCCCGAGCGCGCGCAGCGCGTTGCCCAGCCGGTTGGCGGCGGCCTGCACCTCGCGGTAGGTGAAGGCCTGGTCGCGCCAGTACAGGCACCGCTTGTGGCCGCGGCCCTCCTCGACGTTCCGATCGAGGAAGTACCAGGCCATGTTGAAGCGCTCGGGTAGCTCCCGCGCGCTCACTTCGCGTCGTCGGCCAGGCGGCGGTATGCACCCCGGTTGTAGAGGAGCGGACGGCCGGGACGCACGGCCAGGGCCACGATCTCCCCGATGTAGAGGATGTGGTCGCCGGCGGGATGGGCGGCGCGGACCTCGCATTCGATGTGGGCGAGCGCCCCCGGGACCAGGGCCAGACCGCGCTGGCCCGTGGCGAGCGGGATCTCGCGGAACTTCTCCCGCCCCGGCCGCGCGAAGTGTCGCGAGACTTCGTCCTGCCCCTCGGCGAGGATGCTCACCCCGAACAGGCCCGAGTCCCGGAAGCCGAGATGCGCTTCCGACCCGGCGTCCAACGACACGAGCACGAGCGGAGGCGACAGGCTGACGGAGCAGAACGCGCTCACGGTGAGGCCCAGTGGTCCCGTGGCATCGCGGGTGGTCACGACGGTGACACCGCTGGCGAACTGGGCGAGCGCCTGCCGGAACGAGGTCGAGTCGACGGGGAGGGGCGCCAGGGGTTGCAGGCTCATGCCGGCTCCGCCGGTCCCCCGGAAAGCCGGCGCGCGAGCGTGACCTGTCCGCCCACGGTGGCGACGCGAAGGAAGAGGCGCAGGAACACGAACCCCTCGAGCAGCACGAACGTCACCATCTGCGTCTTGTAGCCGGTGGTCGCCCAGTGCCGGTCGAGGACGGACCACAGGCCGAGTCCGGCCACGGCCAGCGCGGTCATGAGCAGCACGTGGCCGAAGGTCCGGAAGAAGCTCCCCAGGCAGAGCGCGCCCGCGGAGAGGAGGGCCAGGACCGCGCTGGAGCGCTCCTCCAGCACGATCAGCACGCGCGCATAGGACGAGACCATGTTGACTCCGATCAGCACGAGCAGGAGCAGGGCGTGGCGCCCGAGCATCCAGACGAGGGCGGCGCGCTCGGATACCGCTTCCCGCGCCTGGCCGTCGGCCCATCGCGCGAAGGGTCCGTAGAGGGCGAAGACCACCGCGTCGACCACCAGCACCAGCAGGGCCAGGCGGACCAGACGCCCGACGTAGAAGCCGCTCGCGTGCAGGAGCCCGCGCACCGTCCACTCCGGCTGGGGCGCCCGCAACGAGGCGATGACGCCTCCGGACAGGAAGATCTGCAGGGCGAGATAGGCCACGCCGAGAGCGAGGACGGTGGGGTCGATCGCGACGCGTCTCTCGTCCGGGTGCTCCGGATCGGGCAGGGCGAACAAACCCGCTGGGAGAGTGCCGCGCAGCAGCAGGTCGAGGTTCTTGAAGGCGAAGCCGGAGCCGAAGATGTCGGGCGCGAAGGTCGTCTCCGGATGCGCGTCCGCCCAGGCCGACCACCACGGGTAGTCGAACCCGTACAGCATGTGGCCGGCGGCGGCGTGATCGGTGAGGTCGTCTCGCAGCGTCTGCGCCATGGGCACGGCCAGGATCGCGGCCGTCCCCAGGTTGACGACGAGCAGGAACACGACGAGCCCCCAGAGCGCTCCTGCCCGTCGCAGACCGCGGCGCGTGGCGTCCAGGATCATGGGGCGGGAGGCCTCATCCGAGGAGCGTGTGCAGCTCCAGCAGGTTCTGGAGCCAGAACATCCAGCGCATCGCCCATTTGGAGGCGGCCCGCCGGGCCACGGGCGCGTTGTCGGCCCAGGAGTTGTTGCCCGGATCGATGTCGAGTGCGATCTTGCCGTACGGATCGACCTCCGCCGCGCGCACCTTGACCGGTCCCGGGTAGCGGAAGCGGACCCAGCGGTACTGACCGTCCCAGGTCTCGTACTTCACGCGCCCGTCCGCGAACTCGACGCGGATCTCCACGGGCAGGCGGACGCCGCCGAGGCGCCGCACGATCA
Organism: Vicinamibacteria bacterium; assembly: GCA_035715025.1. GTDB lineage: Bacteria > Acidobacteriota > Vicinamibacteria > Fen-336 > Fen-336 > AA29. Next base: position 728 of record DASTLK010000583.1, on the reverse strand, counting down.
CCTCGGAGTCGAAGGGGCCCTTGTCCTTGTCGCGGTCCCCGTCGCGCGCGGGTGGGACCAGCATCGGCTGCCCGTCCGGTCCTTCCGTGTAGCCCGCCATCGCACGCGCCGGCGTGTTCCGGACCGTGATCGCGTAGTCGCACTCCTCGGCGGAGAACCAGGTCTGGTCGAAGAACCACCGGTAGTCCCGCCCCGTGACCTCGCTCACGACGGCGATGAAGTCCTCGCTCGTGGGGTGCGCGAATCGGTAGCGTCGCGCGTAGGTGCGGAGGATGCGCGTCATGGTCTCGTCGCCCACGAGCCCTTCCAGGGTCTGCAGGCTGAGGGCGGGCTTCGTGTACGCATTGACGGTGTAGGAGTCGGAATTGCGGTAGCCCCACGTCGGACGGGCCATGACGTCGAAGGCGCCGGACTTGCGGAGGGCGGCGACCTCCGAGTCGCCCCGGCGCAGCCACACGTCCGGGGCCACCACGGGGATCGGCGCGCGGTTGCCCCGGCTCGTGCCGAGCATCCCGAAGTACCGGTGGCCCCAGCTCGCCGGCCCCAGCGCGATCTGCGCCGCCTTCTCGTCGTGGTAGCTGTTGAAGCCTTCGTCGAGCCAGGCCTCCTCGAACTCGTTGGTGCCGACCAGGAGGTACCAGAACTGATGCCCGCACTCGTGGATGGTCACGCTCTCTGGACTCTGCAGCGCGGAGGGAGAGAAGACGGACGCGCCGCCCGTGAACAGG
>DASTLK010000582.1:0-6029 GCA_035715025.1 Vicinamibacteria bacterium | reverse complement strand
TGAGGAAGCTGCGCAGGGCCTGGCGGACGTCGAGCCTCAGGTCGTCCATGTCTCCTCCACCGCCGATCGGAGCGCGGGCCTGAGAGCGGGGTGCGAAGCGCGTGCCAGCGTCAGTGAGGGTTCAATTCCCACCCGGCCAGTCAGTTGCGCGTCCCGGCCCCCCGCCGGACGTCCGGATCCGGACGGCGCCATTCCCGGAACCGAACACGACTCGGTCCTTTGGAGGCGTCGATCAGCCGCGGTTCTCCGCGATCCGTGCCTTGACCAGCTTTCGCACCAGGGCGGCGGGCAGGGGACCGTCCGCTTGAAAGCGGATGGTGCCCTTGCTGGCGTCGCAGTCCGCGAGCTCCTCCTTGTGCGCGCCCACCGTGGTGGCGCTCATGAGGTAGAAGGCGCAATGGTTCGCGGTCGCGCCGAAGCCCACGAGCACTCCGTGCTGACGGAAAGCGGGGATACCGTAGCTGATGCACTCTTCCGCCTTCGGCGCCGCGGCGCGGATGGTCTTGCGCAGCTTCTCGAGCGCGGCCCGCTTGTCCTCGCTCAAGGCGGCGAGGTACTCGTCGATGGTCTTGGGTTTGCCGGCCATGGCTCATGCTCTCAGCGCAGCATCAAGCCCCGGAAGTCGGGAACGGCTGGAGTCGGCTCGTCGGAAAGCGCCTTCTCCACCGCGAACTCCGCCATCCTCTCCACCGCCCACGGGAAGTGGGCGTCCTTCAGGCTGCGGTAGTCGAGGTCGGGCGTGTAGTTGGTGAGGTCGATGCCGTAGTACTTGCCGTCCTTGAACGCGAACTCCAGCGCGTTCATGTCGTAGCCGAGCGCCTGGTTGAAGCGCAGGGACAGCTCTTCCGAGGTGTCGCGCACGTCGCGGGGCAGGATGTCGTAATCCTGGTTGTAGCCGCCCAGGCCGCCGGGGGCGGGGTCGTAACGGATGGCGCGGGCCCAGCGGCGCCCGATGGTGGGCACGCGGATGTACAGATCCCAGGTGATGAGCTCCTGCAGCATCATCGTCTTGCTCTTCGAGTTGTCGTAGCGTTGGTAGAGCTCTTCCAGGTTGTGGATCTTGTAGACGTCCTTCCAGCCGCCGCCGAAGGCCGGCTTCATGATGCAGGGCAGCCCGACGAATTCCGCGTAGTACGCGAAGTCCGTCGGCCACATGTTGCGCAGGCTCTCCGCGGTGACGTCGTCCACGTACTCGCGGTTGGGGAGGACGACGGTCTTCGGCTCCGCGATACCCAGCTTCTCCGCCGCGCAGTAGCCGAAGAACTTGTCGTCCGCCGAGCGCCAGAACGTGTTGTTGATGCAGTAGGTGCCCTGCAGGGCCGCCATCTTCAGGTACACCGAGTAGTACGGCACCTCGTGGCTCATGCGGTCGAGGATCACGCGGTAGGGCACGGGCTCGTTGAGCTTGGTCCCTCCGAGCTGGACGAACTCGGCCTGCACCCCCTTGCCCATCGAGTTGACCTTGGCCACGAAGGCCTCGGGGAAGGAGTTCTCGCGGCCGCGCAGGACGCCGATTCGCATGGAGCACCTCGCTGGTGGCGAGCGGGAACGCTCGGGGAGGCGCGAATCCTATCAAACGGGCGGCGGCGGGACCACCGCTGCGGCCACCAGCGCGATGGTTGGCTGCCTGCCCGCCGCCCTTCCCGCCCGCGTCTACGCGAATCGCTTCAGGACGACTTGCGGAGGTGGATCGACCCGTTCACCGTCTCCATCTCCAGGGAGCGTCCGCCCCCGCCGATGGTGCCGGAGAGGCGCCGCCGCGACACGCGGCCGGTGACGGTGAGCGCGAAGTCCGTCTCGATCTCGCCGTTGACCGTCTCCGCGCGCACGTCGGCGGCGGTGGAGGAGGGCAGCGTGACCGTGATGCTCCCGTTGACCGTCTTGAACTGCGCGTCGCCGCTCCAGTCCGCCCGGCCCGCGCTGGCCCGGATCGAGCCGTTCACCGTCTGCGCTTCCGCGCGCCCGGTGGTGGACACCTGGATGGAGCCGTTGACGGTGCGGACGCTGACGTCGCCCTCCAGCCCTTCCGCCTCCACGTCGCCGTTCACGGTCCTCGGCGCGAAGGCGACGCCGCGCGGGACGCGGACGGTGAAGTGCACGTCCACGTCGTTGTCCCTCGTGCTCATGTGGCCGCCGTCTCCCGGATGACACTCGTTGCGCCGCCCGTCCACGTCCGGGTAGACGGCGCAGATCGTGACGCCTTCGGCGTGCTCCACGACTTCGATCCGGACCGAGCCCGGATCGCTGCGCCGGCCCCTCTTGGTGGCCGTGACCTCGACCTCGTCGCCACTCGCGGCGGCCGCGTCGATGGCCCCGTTCACGCCCTTGATCTCGACCGTCTTGCCCGCCCCCACCCGTCCGTGCCACTGGAAGTCCTCGGCCGCCAGCGGCCCCCCGAGCAGCAACGCGGCCGCGGCCATGGCCGCGGCCCAAGTCATCCGTGTCCTCATGAGACCTCCCTGGTCCCTTGAGATGCCGGCCGGCGGCGGAGGGTTGGAACCGGGCGCGAATCGTCCTAGAGTTGTCGCGCCCATGCCTGCCCCGGTCGACGTCGAGCGCGCGATGGACACGGCGCGCCACGCCGTGCTCGCCGCCTCCGCGGCCAGCCTCCGCTACTGGCGCAAGGACGTCGTGGTGGACATGAAGCCGGACCGCACCCCGGTCACCGCCGCCGACCGCGACGCGGAGGCGGCCATCCTGGACGTCATCCGCCTCGCTTTCCCGGAGCACGCCATCCTGGCCGAGGAGAGTGGCGTCCACGACGGCACGGGCGGCCGCTGGATCGTCGATCCCCTGGACGGCACGCGTGGCTTCGCCCGCGGGGGATCGTTCTGGGGACCGCTCGTCGCGCTCGAGTTCGAAGGGGACATCGTGGCGGGCGCGGTCGGCCTGCCCGCCCTCGGAGAGACCTACTTCGCCGGGCGCGGCCTCGGGGCCTACCGGGACGGGGATCGCCTGTCCGTATCGAAGGTCGCGGAGTGGTCGGAGGCAACGCTCTCCGTGGGCGAGCTCAAAGCCCTTCACGTGGGCTCGCGCGCGGAAGGAGTGCGATCGCTGATCGCGAGCGCGGCGTCCGCCCGCTGCTACGGGGACGTGGCCGGATGCATCCAGCTCCTCAACGGCCGCGCCGAGGCCTGGTTGGAGGCGGGCGTGCGCCCGTGGGACATCGCGGCCCTCAAGGTCCTGGTCGAGGAAGCGGGGGGCCGCTTCACGGACTTCGACGGCGGCCCGCGTTTCCTGGACACGGGACACGCCGTGGCCACCAACTCGCTCCTGCACATGCACGTCCTGAGCGCGCTGTCCCCGGCGCCGAAGGAACCGCTCAGCCCACCCGGCGCAGGAAAGAGTCCAACGCGCGGTTGAACGCGTCCGGCGCTTCCAGGTTCGTGAGGTGGCCGGCCTTCGGGATCAGCTCCAGCGTGCTGCCCTCGATCCCCGCGTGCAGGGCGTCCGCCTCGGCGGGCGGGGTGATGGTGTCCTCCGCCCCGCAGATGATCAGCGTGGGCACGCGGATCTCGCGCAACGTGCGCGTCGAGTCCGCGCGCGCGGCCAGGCCGGCCAGGGCATCCGTGATGCCGCGCGGCGGATTGGCCAGGATGAGGTCGCGCACGCGCGCCACGACCGGGGCGCGCTGTTCGTGGCTCGTCTTGCCCAGTAGCTTGGGGAGGACGGCGTCCACGATGGCCGCCGTCCCCTCCTTGCGCACCTTGTCCGCCTGCTCCGCCCGCGCCCGCCGCGCCTGGTCCGTGTCCGCGGAGGCCTTGGTGTCGGCGAGGACGAGGCCGCGCAGCCGCGTGGGATGGTTGCGCGCGAAGGCGAAGGCGGCATAGCCGCCCATCGAGAGCCCGCACACGGTGGCGGCCGGGACCTGCAGGTGGTCGAGAAGTCCCGCCGCGTCATCGGCGATGCGCTCCATGGTGAGCAGGCCGTCGCCGGGCGGCGAGCCACCGAAGCCGCGGCAATCGAAGCGCAGCACCTGGAAGGATCCGGAGAGCGCGCGCGCCTGGTCGTCCCACATGGCGAGCCCGAGGGGGAACGCGTGCAGGAGCAGGAGGACGGGCCCGCTCCCGCGCACGTCGAAGGCGAGCTCCGCCCCGCGGATCCTGGCCTTCATGTCCCCTCCCTTCGCGCCGCGCGGGCCGCGCCCAGCCGCTCCTCGACGATGCGGTCCGCGATGCGATGGGGCGGTGCCCCTTCCGCCTGCGCGCGCCTCCAGACCTCGCCCAGCGTGTCCGCGATGCCCCGCACGCGCGCGGTCACCCCGTGCTCGTCCAGCGCGCCCGTCTCGAAGAGCACGCTGAGCAGGCCGCCGGCGTTCACGACGTAGTCGGGCGCGTACAGGATCCCGCGCGCGTGCAGCGCTTCGCCCGCGCCGTCGTCGGCGAACTGCTCGTTGGCGGCGCCGACCACCGCCCGGCAGCGCAGCCGGCGGATCGTCGCCTCACAGAGCACGCCCCCGGCGGCGTTCGGGGAGAAGACGTCCGCGTCGACGTCGTAGATGGCATCGGGGGTGACCGCGGCCGCGCCCCACACGCTCACCGCGTGACCGACGCGCGCGGCCGCGATGTCGGCCACGGTGAGCCGCGCGCCCGCCTCCGCGAGCTGGCGCGCCAGCCGTCTCCCCACCTCGCCGAGACCCTGGATGGCGACGCGCAGGCCGCGCAGCGGGCGATCGAGGACCTGCGCCGTTCTCTCGATCGAGGCGAACACGCCCAGCGCGGCCAGGTCCGCGGAATCGATGCTCGCCCCCGCCGCCGTGTGCGTGGCGTAGCGCGTCACGCGGGACATGACCTCGATGTCGCGCTCGTCCAGGCCCATGTCGGTGCCGGTGTGGAAACGTCCCCCCAGCCGCTCGACGAGCCGCGCGTACGCGGTCAGGCGCGCTTCCGTCTTGTCGCGCGCGGGATCGCCCACGATGACGGCCTTGCCCCCGCCGTAGCGCATCTGTGCCATCGCGCACTTGTAGGTCATGGCCTTGGCCAGCCGCAGGGCGTCGAGGAGGGCGTCGTCCTCCGAGGGATAGACCCGCATGCGCGTGCCCCCGATGGCCGGGCCGAAGGTCGTGTCGTGCATCGCGATGATGGCGCGGAGTCCCGAGCGGGCGTCGCGCACCAGGACGATCTCCTCGTGTCCCCAGCGCTCGGCGTAGGCGAAGGCCTTCATGGAGTCGCGGGCTTCATCCAGCGGTCGAGCCAGCCGATCACCTCGCGGTACCAGCGCACGGAGTTGGCGGGCTGCAGCACCCAGTGGCCCTCGTCCGGGAACACGAGCAGCCGGGAGGGGACGCCGGCGCGTTGCAGCGCGGTGAACATGCCCAGACCCTGCTCGATCGGCACCCGATAGTCCAGCTCGCCGTGCACGACGAGCATGGGCGTCTTGAAGTCCTGGACGAAGTTGCTCGGGCTCCAGCGCTCGTACATCTCGCGGTGGGCCCAGTACGGTCCACGGAATTCCCATTCCGGGAACCACAGCTCCTCCGTCGCGCCGTACATCGAGCGCAGATCGAAGACGCCGTCGTGGGAGACGAGCACGCGGTAGCGACCTGTGTGGCCGGCGATCCAATCGACCATGTATCCGCCGTAGGAGGCCCCCGCGGCCGCGGTGCGTCCCTTCTCGACATAGGGCAGCGCCTCCGCGAAGTCGGTGCCCTTCAGGACGTCCTCGTAGGCGCGCCCGCCCCAGTCTCCGCTCACGTCCTCGACGAACTCCTGGCCCCAGCCGATGGAGCCGCGCGGGTTCGGCATGAAGACGACGTACCCCGCGGCGGCGAAGACCTGCGGGTTCCAGCGGTAGCTCCAGCTCTCGCCCCATTCGCCCTGCGGCCCGCCATGGATGAGGACGAGCAGGGGATAGCGGCGCGTGGGATCGAAGGCGGCCGGCTTCACCACCCAGGCCTGCACGGTCTTGCCCGCGGCGCCGGTGTAGCGGACGCTCTCGCCGGGCTGGAGGCGGAACGGCTCGAGGACGGCATCGTTGGCGTGTGTCACGGCGCTCAGCAGCGTCCCATCCGTGCCGACGCGCAGGATCTC
>DASTLK010000581.1:0-3949 GCA_035715025.1 Vicinamibacteria bacterium | reverse complement strand
GGGAACCTGAAGTACTTCGATCTCGCCACCGTCATCCAGACGCTCATCGGATCGCATCAGACGGGCAGCCTGATCGTGACGCAGGAAGGGGGCAAGCAGAAGGTCGCGGAGATCTTCTTCTTCAAGGGAAACATCGCCAAGGCGCGCGTCCGGCACCTCAGCGGCGACGACGCCGTCTTCCAGCTGTTCCAATCGGCCCTGGAAGGCGAGTTCTCGTTCACGGGCCGCACGGTGGCGGAAGAGGAAGTCCAGACCGACATCACGATGCCCGCCATCTCGCTGCTCATGGAATCCGTGCGACTGCAGGACGAGCTGCCGCTCCTGCAGGCCAAGGTCGGCGATCCCGCGCGCGTGTTCCGGCAGAAGGCCTCGCACCTGCAGTGGGAAGACGCAGACACCGTCGAGCTCGCGGCCGCGGTCTGGTCGCGCCTCAAGAAGGGGGCGTCGCTCAGCGAGCTGCAGCAGACGGTGCCGCGGTGCTCCTACGCCGTCTACAAGACGATGCTGGCCCTCATCGAGTCGGCCCAGGTCGAGTAGCCGTTCTCCCGCGCCTCCGCTGCACCCCAACTCCTGGGGGTACCCACCCGCCCCTGCCGCAATCCGTACGCCTTTCGACGGGCGTGATACGGAACACGACCGCGGCCGACCAAGGTGCGTCATCTTCTGCTATGTTTGCCACGGGACCCTGAACCCTTCTGATCAAAGGGGAACCTGCATGACGACCGTGCTTGTCTGCGCCGCTCCCGAGGTCGAATCGGACCTGTGCCACACGCTCTTCTGGCGTGACGATCTCGAGCGCTACGTCGCCGAACGCACCGACGAGGCGAGCACGCTGGCCCTCGCCACGGAGCCGCACATCGTCGTCGTCGACCTCGCCCTGAGCGGCGCCGACCGGCTGATCACCACCCTCCGCAATCAGGCCCTGCCGCACCCGGTCTCGATCGTGGCCCTGAGCCACGATCCCGCGGACGCGGCGGACCACGAAGAGACGGTGGGCACGGTCGACACCGTCCTCTCGCTGCCCTCGAGCCCGGCCTGGGACGAGAGTCTCGTCCAGGTCCTCCAGGTCCCCACGCGCAAGCAGGCGCGGTTCGACGTCCGCTTCGACGTGCTGAGCATGCTGCGCACGACGCCGGGCGCGCATCGCGGCCTCGTGCTCAACATCAGCGCGGGCGGCCTCCTCGTCGAGTGCGCCGGCCTTGCGATCCATCCGGGTGACGACGTGACCTTGAGCCTACCCATCCCCGGCCTGGGCAAGCCGGTCGAGGGTCGCGCGCGCGTGGTGCGAACGCCCGTCCAGGAGCACATCGGCCTGCGCTTCGAGGCCTTCGCCGGGGACGGCGACGCGAGCGTCCGGCACTTCCTCGAGACGCTCGCCGCCCAGCAGTCGTCCCCGCCGGCCTAGCCTAGACCCGGCTCGCCTCGCGGATCTTCTGCTGCAGCGACCGGGCTTCCGCGCGTGCCTCGTCGATCTCGGTGCCCAGTCGCCGCAGCCGCTGCCGCTTCGCGAGGAAGAAGAAGTTCGCCGCTTCCAGGGCCAGGCCGGTGAAGATCGCGACCGCCGCCGCTTCCCAGGCCAGGCCGCTGTCGATGGGATGGTCGTTGCGCATGATCTGCCAGAGCGCGTAGGCCAGCGCGACCCCGAATCCGTTGACCCCCAGCCCGAAGCTTCCGCGGGCGTGTCGCAGCTCGGCCTCCAGCCGGTCCGTCAACGCCTGGTTGGCCTGCAGGGCGTCGCGCAGCGGGCCGACGTCGGCGATCACCAGGCGGGGAGTGCCTTCGCCACGGTAGACCTTGTGGCGCATGCCGCAGCTTCCGCACTTGATGTGATCTCCGTGCTGGTAGCTCGCCGGGACCGAGATCTCCGACCGGCAGTGCGCGCAGCGTAGCTTGTGGACCGCTTCCGCCATGAGGTCACCCGCGTGTCCGGCCCGCGCGGCAGGGTGGGCGAGAATAGCACGAAGCGATATAAAGACGACATGACGGCAGGAGCCACTTGACGCCCGACGTGATCGTCGTGGGCGGGGGAATCGTCGGCCTCGCCGCGGCGCGCGAGCTGGCCGGCCACGGGGCACGAGTCGTGGTGGTGGAGCGCCGTCGCATCGGGGAGGAGGCCTCGTCCGCCGCGGCCGGGATGCTGGCGCCGCAGGTGCACGCCGACGCGGACACGGCCCTGCTCGACCTGTCGCTCCGCGCGCGCGATCGCCACCTCCACCTGGCCGGGGAGCTCGAGGCGGAAACGGGTATCTCCGTCGAGCTCTCCTCCCTCGGTGCCCTCGACGTCGCCCTCACGGACGAGGACGAACGGTCGCTCTCCGCGCGCGTCGCCTGGCAGCGCGGCCACGGTCTCACCGTGGAGACGCTCACCGCGGAGGAGCTCCTGCAGGCGGAGCCGAACCTGAGTCCCGCCGTCCGTGGCGGTGCGCTCATCGCGGGCGATCGCCGCGTCGACAACGTGCGGCTCGTGCGGGCGCTCGCCGCCTCCGCGGTGACGCGGGGCGTGTCGCTCCTCTGCGGGCGTCCGGTGACGGCGCTCCTCATCGAGACGGGTCGCGTCGCCGGGGTGCGGACGGGGACGGAGACCCTGCGCGCGCCCGTCGTGGTGAACGCGGCCGGGGCCTGGGCGGGCCGGCTCGGCGGCGACCCCGATCCTCCGCCCGTCGAGCCGGTCCGCGGCCAGATCGCGGCCTTCGTGGTGGCGCCGGCCCTGGTGCGCCACGTCGTGTGGTCCGCGCGCGGCTACCTCGTGCCGCGGGCCGACGGCCGGCTCCTGGCGGGCAGCACCCTCGAGAACGCGGGGTTCGACAAGAGCGTCACCGCCGGAGGCCTGCGCACCGTGCTGGACATCGCGCTCGAGATCGCCCCGCGGCTCGTGGACGTGCCCGTCGTCGACACGTGGGCGGGCTTGCGCCCGGGCACCCCCGACGGCTGGCCCATCCTCGGCGCGGGCGGCGTGCCCGGACTGTTCCACGCCGCGGGTCTCTTCCGGAACGGGATCCTGCTCGGCCCGCTGGCCGGCGAGTCGGTGGCCCGTCTCGCCCTCGGCCGTCCGACGGGTTTCGACCTCGCGCCCTTCGCGCCTTCTCGATTCCGCGTTCCACGATGAGCGCGAACGTCATATGCTCGGCACGATGAAGGTCCACGCCGCTGTCTCGATCGCCGGACTCGCGGGGTCTCTCTTCGCGGCGCCCAGCGGAGCGCAGACGTTCGCGGACGAGGTCGCGTTCCTCCAGAAGCACACGCCGGTGGTGGTGCTGACGGACGGCCAGGCCGTGCGCGTGGCGGTCTGCCCCGACCTCCAGGGCCGCGTCATGACCTCCTCCGCGCGCGGCGAGGCGGGTGCGAGCTACGGCTGGATCAATCGCGACGTGGTGGCATCCTCCACCCGCGACGCGCACTTCAACGCGTATGGCGGGGAGGACCGCTTCTGGCTCGGCCCGGAGGGGGGCCAGTACGCGCTCTTCTTCAAGCCCGGCGATCCCTTCGACCTCACGCATTGGTACACACCGGCCCCCGTCGATACCGAGCCCTACCCGGTCGCGGCCCGGCAGCCCGACCGCATCACCTTCGAGAGGAGGATGACCCTGACCAACCGGACGGGCACCGTCTTCGATCTCGCCCTGCGCCGGGTGGTGCGCCTCGTCCCGCGCGCGCAGGCCCTGAAGGATCTGGGAATGACGGGCACGGAGCCGGTGCAAGCGGTGGCCTTCGAGTCCGAGAACCGGATCACGAACGCGGGCACGAAGCCGTGGACGAAAGAGGGCGGCCTCGTCTCCGTGTGGATTCTCGGCATGTTCAAGCCCTCACCGCGGACGACGGTGGTGGTGCCTTTCACGCCGGGGCCGGAGTCGGCGATGGGAGCGATCGTGAACGCGGCCTACTTCGGGCCCGTCCCGCCCGAGCGGCTCGCCGTCGGCGACCGCGCGGTGTTCTTCAGCGGAGACGGACG
>DASTLK010000580.1:0-2055 GCA_035715025.1 Vicinamibacteria bacterium | reverse complement strand
CCCGCCGGCGGCGATCACGCGGCGATGGATCTCCGCCGCCTCCAGGCGCGCGTCCACGGGGGCTTCGATCACGGCCAGGTCGCCCTGCCGCCGCAGGGCGCCCATGAAGGCGCGCAGGTCCGCGAACGTCACGTCGCTCATTCGCAGCGATTGTTCCCGATCGGACCCGCCTTCACAAAGGGCGGACACCTTCGTATAACCTGCGCGCCGCGGGCGTCGGCCCGGAGGGATCCATTGCGAGACCGCTGGTTCTTTGCCTTCTTCGTCATCTCCGGGTTCTGTGCGCTGCTGTGCCAGGTGGTCTGGCTGCGCCTGGCCATGGCCCGTTTCGGCGTCACGGCCGCGATGGTGGCCATCGTCCTGTCCGTGTTCATGGCCGGCCTCGCCCTGGGGAACGCTCTCGGCGGCCGCATCGTCGAGCGCTTCCAGACCCGCACGCGGATCGTCCTCGTCCTCTACGCCGCTTGCGAGTTCGTGATCGCACTGTCCGCCCGCATCGTTCCCGCCGCCCTTTCCGCCGGACGGGCTCGGCTCGCGGGCGCGGACTGGGGCTCGGCCGCGTACCACCTCGCCTCCGGGGGGTGGGTGACCCTCGCCCTCCTGCCGTTCTGCGTGGCCATGGGCGCCACCCTGCCGCTGGCCCTGGCCGCCATCGGTCCCCGCGTGCGCGGCGGCCGCTCGTCCGTTGGGCACCTCTACGCCGCCAACGTCCTCGGAGCCGCGCTGGGGACACTCACCACCGCCCTCGTCCTCATCGAGCTGTTCGGTCTGCGGGGCACGCTCGAGGTCGGGGCAGGCTTCAACGCGCTCCTGGCCGCGCTGAGCCTCGGCCTGAGCCTTCGGGCTCCGTCCGAATCGGCCGTGGTGGCGCCGGCGGTCTCCTCCTCCGCGACGGACGCGACGACTCTCGTCGCGCTCTTCGGCACCGGGTTCGCGAGCATGGCCATGGAGGTGGTGTGGGTGCGTCAGTTCACGCCTCTCCTCGGGAACCTCGTCTACGCCTTCGCCCTCATCCTGGCCTCCTATCTGCTGGCCACCTTGGCGGGCTCCCTCCTCTATCGCCGATGGAGCCCCTCCCTTCCCGAAGACGGTCCTCCCGCGGTGGTCTGGATGGCGCTGGTGGTGGGCGCGATGCTGCCGGCGGTGGCGGCCGACCCGCGCTTGCCTGGCATTCCGCGCTTCCAGGGTCTCTTCGTGCCCGCCCCGGGTTCGATCGCCGCCGTCGCGCTGTCCGTCGCTCCCCTCGCCGGAATGCTCGGCTTCGTCACGCCCTGGCTCGTCGATCGCTGGTCGGGCGGCTCGTCGCGAATGGCGGGCTCGGCCTGGGCGCTCAACGGCGTCGGCTGCATCGTGGGCCCGCTGGCGGGCGGGTTCCTGCTCCTCCCGTGGATCGGCGAGCGGCCGGCCCTCTTCCTCCTCTCGCTGGTGTTCGCCGCGATCGGAGTGATGAAGGCGCCGCGCGCGTCGTGGAAGATCCTGACCGCGGCGGCGGGCGCGGCCGCCATCGCGGCTCTCACGCGCGGCGAGGAGTCACGGTTCCCGGATGCGCACGTGAGGCGCGACTCCACCGCGACCGTGATCGTGAAGGGGCAGGGCCAGGGCCGCGCGCTGCTCGTGAACGGGATGAGCATGACCAGCATCACCCCGATCACCAAGTTCATGTGCCACCTTCCGCTCGGTTTCCTTCGCCACCCCCCGCAGCGGGGCCTGGTCATCTGCTTCGGGATGGGCACGACGTTCCGGTCGATGCGCACGTGGGGGATCGAAACGACCGCCGTCGAGCTGGTGCCCAGCGTTCCGAAGTTCTTCGCCGACTTCCATCCCGATGCGCCTCTCGTCCTCTCGTCCCCCCGCGCGCACGTCGTGATCGACGACGGGCGCCGCTTCCTCGACCGTACGGTCGAAAAGTACGACGTCGTCGTGATCGATCCACCTCCTCCGGTGGAGGCGGCGGGGACGAGCCTCCTGTACTCGCGGGAGTTCTACCAGTCGATCCGCCCCCACCTGGTCGACGGCGGCATCCTGCAGGTCTGGATACCGGGCGGCGAGCCCAAC
>DASTLK010000579.1:0-4220 GCA_035715025.1 Vicinamibacteria bacterium | reverse complement strand
GGTCCATCGCGAAGGACGGGCCGGACCGCCGGTGGGCTAGGTGGAAACCAGCCAGGACCACGGCGCGAGCCGCGTCTCCGCGTCGGCTTCGGACAACCGCGCGGCGTCCCTGGCCACGTCGCGAGGAACCCACTTCGGATAGGGCGTGACCCGGCGCTCGTGATGACCCGACGCCGTGTGCTCTTGCGAGATCTGAGCGAGGCCCGCCGGCCCCAGGCGGGCCGCGAGACGGACGAGCGCGGGCCAGAGCCGGCGATGCACGAAGGTCACCTTGCCGTCGATCAATGGGCAGACGAGGACCTCGCCGCTGTCGGCGACGCGATTGACGGCGTGGAAGATCTCCTTCCCCTTGGCGTGGCCCCACCAGCTTCCACGGATGCGCTCGCCGGCCACGAACTCGGCGAGGTTGGGCACGCGGCCGCGCGCGGACTGGAGGACGATGCCTTCGCGCTCGACGAAGGCGAGGGCGTCCCGCGCGCTCACCATCGAAGGACGCGCATCCGCCCGGCCGACGGCATCACTACAGGGGAACGCCGGTCATGACCGGCCCCAGGCAGACCCAGCGTCCACCGTCTCGGACGACCCGGTAGGTCGGCCGGTTGGTCGACGATCGGGTCCGCGCGAATCCTCCCGCGACCTCCACCTCGTCGGCGGCGATCCATCGAATCGGTCCCGACGTCAGCAGGGCGGCGGGCACCCGGGAACCGGCGAGGTAGACGTCTCCCCCGACGATCACGCACGCCTCCGCCGAGCGGACGTCGGGCAGGCTCTGGCGGAGCGCGTCCCGGACGGCGGCAGCGATCTCGCCCGCGTGGCCGTGAATCCGGATGCAGGTGGGCAGACGCTCGCCGGACATGAATTGCTTCGCCTCGTAGCGAAGAACCGTGGCGTGGATCAACGGCGCGACGTCGCCTTCAGGGGCCGGCGGAGGGCCACAGGCCATGGCGGCGGCCACGGCGACGACGATCATTCGCCCGCCCATTCGTGCCACGCTAGGCCGTCCTCGCCGCTTCTCTCCGCGCCACCGGGAATCGAACGCTGAACCGGCTGCCCTCTCCCCGCTCGCTGCTCACGGCGACGGTGCCGCCCAGGCTTTCGACGAGATGCTTCACGATCGACAGGCCCAGCCCCGTCCCTCCCAGCTCGCGGCTGCGCGCCTTGTCCACGCGATAAAAGCGCTCGAACACGCGCGGCAGGTGCTCGGCCCCGATGCCCGGCCCGTCGTCGACGACCTCGAAGACGACCGTCCCCTCGACCGCCCGGGCCGTGACGGACACGTGCCCGCCGCCGGGCGTGTACTTGAGCGCGTTCTCGACGAGGTTCTCCAGCACCCCGCGCAGGCGGTCGCGATCGGTCTCGAACGCGGGCGCCTCCAGCTGAGTGGTGACCTCGATCTGCTTGGCCGCGGCCAGGCTGGCGAGGGCGCCCACGACCTCCTCCACGACTTCTTCCGGAGGCACGCGCTCCCAGGTGGGCGGCCGCTCTCCCGACTCCAGCCGCGACAGCTCGAGCAGATCCGACACCAGGGCGGCCATGCGGTCCGCGTGCGTCCGGATCTTCTCGAGGAAGCGCCGGGCCGTGGGCGGCTCCTCCAGGCCGCCGTCCTCGAGGGCCTCCACGAAACCGCGGATGGACGTCAGGGGCGTGCGCAGCTCGTGGGAGGCGTTGGCCACGAAGTCCCGCCGCACCTCGTCCACGCGGCGGCGCTCGGTCACGTCCTGGAACGTCAGCACGGCCCCGTGCGGCATTCCCTCCTGGCCGGGGAAGGGGCCGGCCTGCAGGGCGTAGATGCGCCGCAGGTGGTGGATGCGGACCTCCAGCGCCTGCGGCCGGCCCGTGCGCAGCGCGGCTTCCAGCGCGCGGCCCACCTCGGAATGACGGATCACCTCGACGTAGTGGCGGCCCAGCGCGTCCGGCAGGTCGAGGCTGCGCCGCAGGCTCTGGTTGGCCAGGATGACGGTGCCGCGATGGTCGACGGCGAGCAGGCCGCTGTCGATCGCGGAAAGGATGGTCTCGGTGCGGGCGCGCTCTCCGGCCAGCTCGTTGAGGCGAGCCTGGAGCTGGTCCGCGGAGCGGTCGAGGATGCGCGCCAGCTCGCCGATCTCGTCCTGGCGCGAGATGCGCGTGCGCGCGGAGAGGTCGCCCGCGGCGAAGCGGTGCGCGGACTCCATCATCTCGCGCAGGGGCCCGGCCAGCGGCGCGGACAGCGCGATGGCGAGGAGGACGGCCACGGCGAAGGCCAGGGCCAGGGCCAGGGCGACCGAGCGCGCGACCTCGCGGGCCTGCTCCTCGATGCCGTAGAGCGGGAGGGCCACGCGCGCGACGCCGATGATCTGGCCCTCGTGGCGGATGGGGACGGCGGCGTAGAGCAGGTCCACGTCCACGGTCGCGCTGCGGCGAATGGCGGAGCCGGTCCCGCCGTCCAGGGCCTCCACGACCTCCGGGCGGTGCCCATGGTTCTCCACCGCGGCCAGCTCGGGACCGGAGAGCGACGAATCGGCCAGCACGCGCCCGTCGGGCGCGATGATGGTCACACGTGCGCTCACCTCCCGCGCGGTGCTGTCGACGAGGGCATCGATCTCGCCGGGAGAGGCGCCCTCGGCCAGCGGCCGCTCCACCACGCGCGCCATCAGGCGCGCCTCCGCCCGCAGCGTCTCCCGCGTGTGCTCGACGGTACGCCGGCGCAGGTCGGGCCGGACGAGCGCGAGCACGGCC
This sequence comes from Vicinamibacteria bacterium, assembly GCA_035715025.1. Taxonomy (GTDB): domain Bacteria; phylum Acidobacteriota; class Vicinamibacteria; order Fen-336; family Fen-336; genus AA29. The sequence continues at coordinate 1,505 of DASTLK010000579.1, read as the reverse complement.
AGGAGGGCGGCCGCGGAGGCGGCCACCGCCCCCACCGCGATCCGCTCGCGCAGGCCGAAGCGGCTCATTCCGCGTCCCGCGGGATGCGGTAGCCCAGCGACTTCACGGTCACGATGGAACCGGCAAACGCGGGCATTTTCTCGCGCAGCCGCCGCACGTGCACGTCGACGGTGCGCGTGCCCTCGGTGTACGAATAACCCCAGACGTCCTGCAGCAGGACCGCGCGGGAGAGGACGCGCCCCCGCGCGTCGATGAGCGCGATCAGCAGCGCGAACTCCTTGGCCGTGAGGTGGACACGCTTGCCCGCGCAGCGCACGAGATGGCGGGCGCGGTCCACTTCGACCACCCCGATGGTGCTGACGTCGTCCGTCTCGTCCTTCCGCTCGAGGCGGCGGAAGAGGGCGCGCACCCGCGCCAGGAGCTCCTTGGGGCTGAAGGGCTTCACCACGTAGTCGTCCGCGCCCATCTCCAGGCCGACGACGCGGTCGGACTCGTCGCCGCGCGCGGTCAGCATCACCAAGGGAATGGAGGCGCCGGCCTTGTCGCGCCGGAGCTCGGCGCATACGGCGAGGCCGTCCATGCCCGGGAGCTGGATGTCGAGGATGACGAGCTGGTAGGCCCCGCGCCGGACTTTCTCCAGGGCGCGCTTGCCGTCGGCGACGGATTCCACGTCCCAGCCGTCCTTGGCGAGGTAGAGGGACACGAGCTCGACGATGTCGCCGTCGTCCTCGACCACGAGCGCCTTGCGCATGACGACACAAGGATAGGGCAGAATGAACGCGCGCCTCGTCGGGCGCCCGTGGAGGGAGGGCTGATGCGCGTGGTCGTGGCCGGCGGGACCGGATTCATCGGGCGCGAAGTCGTGTCCCGCCTCCTCGAGGAGCGTGGGGTCGAGGTCGCGGTCACCACCCGATACCCGGAGCACCCGGATCCCTGGGACGGCCGCGTGCGCAAGATCCAGGCCTTCGCGGGCGACGTCGTGTCCCTCGGCAAGGCCTTCACCGGCGCGGACACCGTCGTGCAGGCGATCCAGTTCCCGAACCACCCCGTCGAAGATCCCTCCCGGGGCCGCACCTACATGGAGGTGGACGCGCACGGCACCCAGGTCGCGGTGGGAGTGGCGAAGAAGCTCGGCGTGCGGCGTTTCGTCTATGTCTCGGGAGCGGGGGCGGGCAAGGGTCTGCCCCAGCCCTGGATGAAGGCCAAGGACCTCGCGGAGGCGGCCATCCGCGAGAGCGGGATGGAATACGGGATCCTGCGCCCGTCCTGGATCTACGGCCCGGGCGATCACAGCATGAACCGCTTCATCTGGTTCTGCCGCCACCTGCCCCTCGTGCCCGTGATCGGGGACGGCCGCACGCCGGTCTATCCGGCCTACGTGAAGGACGTCGCGCGCGCGGTCACGGACCTCGTGCGTCGTGAGGACGTGAAAGGCACGGTGCTGGAGATCGGCGGCCCGCAACGGCTCACCATGGACGACGTGATCCGGACGGTGCAGGAAGTGC
>DASTLK010000578.1:0-4476 GCA_035715025.1 Vicinamibacteria bacterium | reverse complement strand
CGCCTCTCGGCCGGAAGCGATTCCTCGTGCCCGCCCTGGCCACGGCCGTGCTCGTCCTCGTCCTCGTGCCGCCGCTGCGCACGGCCGTCCGCTTCGACATCGAGGCCACGCGGCCGGACACGGGGAGCTACGCGCGCGAGGTCATCGACCGAACGTTCCCGCCCGGCACCAAGTTCGCGGTGGAGAGGTTCACTCCGGTGCTCGATCCCAAGCGGTACCAGATCGTGCAGGAGTCGCGGCTGGTCAACCGAAGTGTGCGCAGCTACCGGGATGAGGGCGTGCAGTACCTGATCGTGTCTTCGATGGCGTACGACCGGTATTCACCGGAACACAACCAGACGAAGAGCTACGTCAAGCTGTTCGCGCTATGCGCGACGGTGGCGCAATTCGATCCCGTCGCGAATCAGCGCGTGGGTCCGACGATAAGGATCTTACGAGTCCCCCCGTCAGGCGGTGGGGACGAGGGCGCGCCGTAGACGGCGTTCGTAGATGGCAGACCGACCTGGCCACAGCGTCTCATCTGCTAAACGAGTCGATCGGCCTGGTTACATATAGAGGCTGTGGTCTGGTCGGCTTGTCTCAGAATACATACGCCAGCGCGAACCCCACCTGCGCCACCATCATCATCCTGTACATATGCGTCCAGGACGGGTGGTTCTCCGTGGTGGCCAGGTCTTCCGGGCGCCGCACCAGCAGGTACACCGTATAGATCCCATACAGAACCAACGCCGGTCCCAGAATCATCAGCAGCAGCGGATTGCCAGTGAGAATTCCGCGCCAGACGCCGATCGGAATCAATATGAAGGGCAATACGAAGAACGGCGCGATGATCCAGGCCGCCGCCTTCACTCCATACGCGATGGGCAGCGTCCGGCAGCCCCCGGCGCGGTCGCCCTCGATGTCCGCGAAATCCTTGGTGCTGGCCGCGCCGAGCAGGAAGAGGCCGAAGACGGCGCCGATGTACCAGGGCTCGAGGCCGAGGATGGTTTTGACCGTGGACCAGCCCGCCACCTTCAGCAGCACGCCGCGGGGGATCGCGATCGTGACGTTGGCCCAGATGCCGCGGCGCTTGGTCCAGATGGGCGGCGCGGAGTAGATCCAGCAGAGCCCGGTCGTGACCACCACGATCCAGAAGCACTCGTGGTGAGCCGCCCCCGCCGGCGCGGCCAGCCAGGCCAGCACCCAGGCCACGGCGCAGGTGACGATCGTGAACACCCAGGCCTCGCGCATGGTGAGGGCGCCGGCGGGCAGGGGCCGCGCCGGCTTGTTCACCCGGTCGATGTCGAGGTCGTAGATCTGATTGACGGCGTTGTTGGCGGCGTTGAGCACCGCGGCCATGAGGGCGCCGAACACCACGGGCATGACGAGGGCCCCCGTGACCGGGAGCTTGTGATGGCCGGCGCCCCAGGCCGTCACCGCGCCGCTCACGACGCCCAGCGCGGGCGGCATCAGCGTGAACGGCCGCGCGAAGTCCAGGAAGACGCGCGCCTTGCCGCGCGGCGCCGTGCCCGCGGCGACGGCCGCCCCCGTCATGCCGCGGCCCGCACCATCAGGACCACCAGCGCGGCCCCGATCGCGGTGTTGACGGCGTTGAGCAGGTCGTTGTCCAGCCAGCCGCGCTTCTCGGCGACGGTGCCGAGCACGCTCTCGGCCAGGCTGCCCAGCAGGCCCGCGATCGCGACCAGCGCGGCCGCGCTCGGCCCGTAGAGCCCGCCCGCCACCCCCACTGACGCGATGACCATGGCGCCGGCGAGACCGGCGAGCGTGCCCTCCGCGCTGATGGCGCCTTCCGTCCCCGGCGGCACCGGCCGCAGCGTCGTGATGAGGAACGTGCGCCGCCCGTAGGCCTTGCCCACTTCGGACGAGCAGGTGTCGGCGCCGGCCGTGGCCACCGCCGCCGCGTAGGCGAGCGCGAACAGGTAGCGGTCGTCGGGCGCGGAGAAGCCGGCGAGCAGGGCCAGCGCCGCGGGCACGCCGCCGTTCGCCCAGGCGTTGCGCCATCCGCGCGCGCCGCCCTTCTCCTGGGCGATGCCGCGCTGCGCCTTCACGCGGTAGCCGAGCTTGGTGACGGCGGTGCCGACCACGAAGAACGCGATCATCACGGCCAGCCCGCTCAGCCCGAGGCCGGCGGTGATGACCGTCCCGATCACGATCGCGGAGAGCGCGCCCGCGACGTCGATCGACTTCAGGGCGTAGGCCAGGGCCGCGATGGCCACGTTGATGGCCAGACCCAGGCCCGCACGCCGCGCCAGGGTCGGGTCGCCGAAGAAGATCGTGAGGTCCGCCCGCGCGACGAGGGCGATGGCGATCCCGCCCACCAGGGGCACGGTGAAGTTGTCGTCGAGGGTCGTGGGCACGGACTCCACCAGCGCGCACAGCAGGGTCACGGGTACCACCACGACGAGAATCCAGGGCGACGCGGCCGCGCTCGGCGGCATCTCGAGCGTCCAGACGGACAAGAGCGCGGCCGCGAGCCCTCCGAAGACGACGAACGCGGTGAACCCGGCCCAGCCCTTGCGCGCGTTCCAAGGCAGCCGCGGGCCACCGACGGCCTGGCCCACGATCGAGGCCATCCCGTCGCCGACGGCGAGCAGGCCCCACACCGCCGCCACCATCCACCGGTCTTCCCGCAGGACGAGCACGAGCGCGAGCACGCTCAAGGGATAGATGAGGATGCCGATGGGATAGCCGGCACCGTGATCGTGCTCGCGCCACAGCGCGCGTCCGCCCAGGCGCGGCAGCACCAGCCAGTTGAAGAGGAACGCGCCCGCCGCCATCGCCGCCGCCTCCGGCCAGGTGAGATAGCGCAGCAGCAGGGCGAACGCCCCCACGCCCACGTGGACCAGCTTCCGCTTGAGCTCTCCGGAGGTCAGCGGCACCTGTCTCAGGCCGCTGCGTCCGAACGCAGCCAATCGAGGGTCCGCCGCAACCCATCGCGCAGCGGGGTCGTGCCATAGCCCAGGTCGCGCTGCGCCTTCGCGCTGGTGTAGGACCAGTGCTCGCGGAACACGCCGACCACCTCGTGCGTGAGCAGCGGCTCCATGCCCGTCAGCTCCGCCCAGGCGTAGAGCATCCAACCGAGGGCGCTCGCCGCCGCGTAGGGGATGTGCAGGCGGGGCGCGGGGACGCCGGACGCCTCGGCCAGCAGACGGAAGAAGTCGTTCATCGACACGTTCTCGCCCGCCAGCAGGTAGCGCTCGCCCGCGCGCCCCTTCTCCAGCGCGTCCACGTGCCCGGCGGCCACGTCCTCGACGAAGGCGTAGGACCAGAGACGATCGCCGGGCCCGATGATGCCCGGGAACTTGCCACGCAGGTGGTCCGCGATCATGTTCACCACGATGTTGCCCGCGGTGCGGTCGCCGGGTCCGTAGACCACCCCGGGATAGAGCAGGACGACGTCTCGTCCGGCCGCCGCCGCCTCGCGCGCGACCACGTCCGCGTGCGCCTTGGTGCGCTCGTAGTCGTTGCGGAACGAGTGGCCGGGGTGGATCTGCGACTCGTCCGCGGGCTGGGCCCCGGTGGGGCCGATGGCCATGAACGACGAGGTGTAGACGAGCCGGGCCCCCACCGCTTCCGAGGCCGCCAGCGCGGCGCGCAGCCCTTCGACGTTCACGCGGTCGAAGACCTCGCGCTCCGGCACCCACATCTTCACGAGCGCCGCCATGTGCAGGATGGCCTGGCAGCCTTCGGCGGCCCGTCGCAGCGAGGCCGCGTCGCAGACGTCGCCGCGCACGATGTCGCCCGCGGGCAGGCCGGCGAGGTTGCTGCCCGCGCGCGCGAGCAGGCGCACCTCGTGCCCACGCGCCACCAGCGCGCGGGCCACGTTCTTCCCCAGGAACCCCGTGCCTCCCGTGAGCAGGACCTTCATCGCGCGGGACTCCCGGCGGAAATGCGCAGGCGCCAATCCTCCAGCAGGTCGCGCAGCGTGCGGTCGAGAGCGATGCGGGGCTCCCAGCCGGTGGCGGCCCTCAGCCGGGAGGGGTCGCCGACGAGGACGGGGATGTCGGAAGGGCGGACGCGGCCGGGATCCTGGCGGATCTCGACGTCGATGCCGGCCAGGGCCACGAGCTGGCGCAGCACGTCCCCCAGGCGGACGCCGCGACCGCTGCACACGTTGTAGACGGTGTCCAGACGGCCCGTCCCTCCGGCCGCGGCGGCCTCGAGCAACGCCCAGTAGGCGCGCACCACGTCGCGTACGTCCGTGAAATCGCGCACGGCCTCCAGGTTGCCGACGGAGAGGGAGGGCGGGCGGCGGCCGGCGGCCACCTCCGCGATCTGGCGCGCGAACGAGCTCTCGGCGAAGGCCTCGCCCCGCCCCGGGCCCGTGTGCGGGAAGGTGCGCGTGCGCAGCACCTGCGGGCCGTCCGGCGCCGCGTACTCGAGGGCGAGCAACCCCTGCGCGACCTTGCTCACCCCGTAGGGCGAGATCGGCCGTAGCGGCGTGTCCTCCCGCACCGGGATCGACGCGTTCTCCAC
>DASTLK010000577.1:0-7133 GCA_035715025.1 Vicinamibacteria bacterium | reverse complement strand
TCGTGGTCTTGGCGCGGATGGTCGGCCCTCCCGAGCCCAGGTCCGTCGAGAAGTCGCGGCCCAGGCGGCCCTGGACCCGCACCGGGAAGTCCATCTGCACCCCGCCGTTCACCGTGCCCGTCTCCAGGTGCGCGTTGAAGTCGGACGGCACCTCCAGCACCACGCCACCGTTGGTGGTGGTGACGTCGAGGCCGTCGCCGTCCCAGGACGAGCCGGTGAGCGCGACCTTGACGCCGCCGTTGGTCGTGCGGCCGTGCATGGACCCGCCGGCGTCCGTGATCTTGACCCCGCCGTTGGTGGTCTCGAATTCGGTCCGCCCGCGCACGCCGGTGAGGGTGATGCCGCCGTTGTGGGAGCGCAGGTCGAGATCCGTGCGCACGGGAACGGTGAGCCGGTAGCTGACCGTCCACCACTCGCGGGAGCGGGTGGTGGCCGGGCCCTCGGCGGAGATGGTGCCCGAGGTTCGGACGTGGACCTCGGACGCCATCTGGCGCGCCGTCTCGTCGCTGCCGGCCACGGCCAAGACCTTGACCTGCAGCCGCACCGCGCCCTCGTCGCCTCCCGTGACCGCGATGCCGCCGTTGGGCGTCGCGTCCACGGTCAGCGTTCCCGAGGGCCGCAAGGTGGTTTCCCGCACCTCGCAGAAGCGTGCGCGGTTGCCGTCGCCGTCACGGTCGTTGCACCAGCCGTCGCCCGGGACCACTCGGAAGTCCTGTGCGCCCGCGCTCACGGCCCCGGCCGCGGCCAGGAGTAGCGCGCCCCACGTCGTCCGTCCAAGCATTTGAAGCCTCCCGCGGCGGCATGGGCCGCCCCACGTGGATGAGACGCTCGCGCGGTCCCGGCGGTTTACCGGATGTCGCGCCCGTCTCAGGAATAGAAGTCGCGGGGCCAGGCGTGGGCGCGCAAGGCCGTCTTCAAGGAGGCGGTGAGGCGCCGGCCGTCGGAGACGGACGTGTTCGCCTCGACGTTCGCGACCTTCCGCATCCCGGGAATGACGGTGGAGACGGCGTCGTGGGCGAGACAGAAGCGCAGCGCGAGCTCGGGCAGGGTCGCCGCCTCGCCCTCGCCGAGCACCTTGCGCAGGCGCAGGACGCGATCCCAGACCTGGCGCTTGCGGTCGCCGCCGAAGTAGTGGTTCCGGAAGTCGCCGTCGGGGAACTCCGTCTCCGGCGTGATGGTTCCCGTGAGCGCGCCCTCGTCGAAGGGTACGCGGGCGATCACCCCGCGACCCTGCTCGAGGCAGGCAGGGAGGAACTCGTCGTCCGGGCTCTGGTCGAAGATGTTGTAGATGATCTGGAAGGTGTCGAACAGGCCGGACCGTACGGCGCGGAGCGCGGAAGCGGGGTCGTGGTCGTTGACGGAGACGCCCAGCAGGCGCGCCTTGCCGGACTCCTTGAGAGAGAGGAGCGCGTCCCGCCAGCCGTCCTCGTCGAGGAAACGGTCCTGCCACGTGTGGAGCTGCAGGACGTCGACGTGATCGCGCCCGAGGTTCTTCAGGCTCTTCTCGCAGCACTCGACGATGTAGTCCCCGGGGTAGGTCTGCGACACCGGCACGTCGTGGGGTGCGGGCCAGCGCCGGTTCTTGGGCGGCACCTTGGTCGCCACGTAGACCTCTTCGCGCCGCTCCTTGAGCACGCGGCCGATGAGCCCCTCGCTGTGCCCCTCGCCGTAAGCGAGGGCGGTGTCGAGGAAGTTGACGCCGAGGTCGATCGCGCGATTGAGGGAGCGCAGGCTCTCCTTGTCGTCCGCCCCGATCCATTCCCGCCGCCCCAGTCCCCAGGCTCCGTAGCCGATCTCCGAGACCTTCAGCCCGGTCTTGCCCAGCGGTCGGTAGTGCATGGGCGGATTATCGCGCCGCGAGCAAGCCCTGGTCTCGCACGAAGCCGTCGATCGCCTCGGCGATGAGGGCATGCCCGGCCGGGCTCGGGTGGCGGTCGCGGTCGAAACGCAGGAGCGGCGCGGACGCGTTCGCGTAGTAGCGCTCGACGGTGGGGGCGAGATCGAGGACGGAAACGTTCGGCTCACCGAGGTGGCCGAGGGCGTCCTTCAAAGGGACGGGCATGAGGCTGGTCCCGCCGCGCTCGAAGTAGGGGATGTTCACGACGATGAGCCTCGCCCCCACCGACCCCGCCGCGCGGGCCATGTCTCCGAGGAGCCGTTCCAGGATCCGCTCGCGCGTGGCGGGATCGTCCGGCGCCTCCGGGCGCGGCGTGCGCGTGAGCCGGGCGGCCTCCGTCTCCGCGGCGACCAGCACCTGCCGTGGTCCGACCGACTTGGCGAAGAAGAACTCGTCCCAGAAACGCCGGTTCATTGCGAAGAGGCCCGGGTCCGGACGGCGGATGACGGGCTGGCCGCGCTCGTCCGTTCCCACGTAGGAGAAGGGGAGGCACAAGGGCCCGTAGGCGGGCGCGCACGGCGAGACGTTGCGCTTCATGTGGTCCGCGATGAACCCGTAGACGACGAGGCGCGGGCGCAGATCGAGGCTGCGCTGCAGCATCTGCAGCGATTGCACGGTGCCGTAGGCGGAGAAGGCGAGGTTGGCGGCGGGCATGCCCCAGCGCCGGGCCAGGCGCGCGGTGTAGGTGTCCTCGTTCTCCACGCCGTGCCCCCAGGAGAACGAGTCGCCGACGGTGAGGAGAGAGACCTCGGGCGGGGTGCGTTCGCCCCGGCGGCTCACCCGGGCGCGGCGGTCGCTGGTGAAGACGTGATAGGCGAGGCCGGCGCGCGGATGGCGCCTCAGGCTCGCTGCGTTGCGCACGGGCACGAAGCCGATCTCCGCGTCGGCCTCGATCGGGAAATCGCCTTCGAGGACGAGGTCGAGATCGCGGAACGTGCGCGCGCGCGCGTAGGCGTACCCGGCCAGGAGGAGGACGCAGACGGCCAGCGTGAAGGCCGCGGTCAGGAGGGCGAGCAGGAGCCGGCGGCGCGGCGCCGGCCCTCTCAGGCCAGCCGCAGGATCTCGCGCTGGATGTCCCCCGTCACCTCGGCCGCGTCTTCGCCGACGTACATGTCGATCTCGCTGCGCACGCCGAACTCGCGCAGGTAGATCCCGGGCTCGATGGAGAAGCACACGCCGGGGACGATCTTGCGCTGATCTCGCGTCTCGAGGTTGTCGATGTTGACGCCGTTGCCGTGCACCTCGTAGCCGATGGAGTGCCCGGTGCGATGCAGGAAGTACTCTCCGAAGCCGCGCTGCTCGATGTAGCCGCGACTGACGTCGTCCACCTCGTAGCCGTGGATGGTGCGCCGGGAGGCGACCGACTTCGTCACGAACTCGACGGCGGCGTCGCGGGCGCCCTTGACCGCCTCCCACACTTCCATCACGCGGGCGGGGACGTCCGGGCCGCAGAAGCCCATCCAGGTCGCGTCGTAGTAGACCGCGCGCGGATCGCCCGCCACCTTGGCCCAGAGGTCGATGAGGACGAGGTCGCCCTTCCGGATCTCGCGGTTGCCGGGGCCGGCTCCGGTCTCGAAGTGCGGATCGGAGGCGTGATCGTTCACGGCCACGATGCAGGGATGGTGGGTCGTGAGCCCGCGCGCGTCGAATCGCCCCTGGATGAAGGCCTGCACGTCGTGCTCGGTCACGGGGAGGGCGCTGCGGAGGCGCTCCTTGATGAGCGCGAAGGCCTCGTCCTTGGCCAGCAGGGTGTCGCGGGCCGCGCGGTCGTGCAGCGCCTTCTGCTCCGGCGACCAGCGCGACTCGAACATCTGCACGAGATCGGCGGAGCTGACGACCACGGCGCCAGACGCCGCCCGCACCATCTCGATCGTGCCCGCGTCCACGCGGCTGACGTAGGGGATGGCGGCGCCCGGGCTGTATTCCATGGCGACGCGCCTCATGCCCGCGAGGTGCGTCTTGAGGACGGACTCGAGCTCCTTCCAGGAGCGATACAGGACCTTGGGCCCGGGCACGCCGCGCAGGGTATGGGGCTCGATCACGTGGAGGATGCCGACCGGCTCACCCTCCCGCGGGATCAGGAAGAACCAGCGCCGCGTGCCGATCTGGCTCTCGTCGAATCCGATGACGCTGCGCGCGATGGGGTTGCTGCCCCGGAAGTCGTAGAGCAGCCACCCGTCGATCTGCTGATCGCCGAGCGCCTTCTGGATGCCAGCCAGGTCCATCGGGATATCTTAATCTCAGGGGGGGAACTCACCGCGCATCGCGACGTCGGTGAGCTCCCCCCATGAAACCCCCCATCGCGCGCCGCCACGCCGAACGCGGCGCGGCGCCGCGCTTACTGGTTGGCTGGGGGCCCTACCTTCTGCGGTCCTGCATCTTCGCGAGCAGCCGCAGGATCTCGATGTAGAGCCACACCAGCGTGACGAGCAGACCGAAGGCGCCGACCCACTCCATGTACCGGGGCGCGCCCGCGGCCGCCCCGCGCTCGATGAAGTCGAAATCGAGGACGAGGTTCAGCGCGGCCAGGCCCACCACGAACAGGCTGAACGCGATGCCCAGCGGGCCGCTGTCGTGGATGAAGGGAATGCTCTTTCCGAAGAACCCCATCACCATCGACACGAGATAGAGGACGGCGATGGCGCCGGTGGCGGCCACGATGCCGAGCTTGAAGTTCTCGCTGGGCCGGATGAGACCCGTCGAGTACACGGCCAGCAGCACGGCCAGGGTGCCGAAGGTGAGCCCCACGGCGTTGATGACGATGCCGTGATAGCGCTGCTCGAAGAACACGGAGAGGCCGCCCAGGAGAAGCCCCTCGAAGGCGGCGTACAGCGGCGTCGTGATGGGCGCGGCCGTGTTCTTGAAGATGGTGATGAAGGCGGTGACGAGCCCTCCGATGAGGCCGATGAAGATGAACGGCTGAGGCACGGGGCTGTTCCAGACGAAGGCCGCGGCCGCGAGCAGGATGAGCAGGGAGATGCCCGTCTTGTTGACCGTGCCCTGCAGGGTCATCGCCTCTTCGCCGAGCGCAGCGCGTACCCCTCGGAACGTGCTCTCCTTGAGTGCGGGGTTGCCGGTCCTGAACATCAGCGCCACCTCCAAAGCCCGATTATAGGTTGCGCGCGACGGCCCGCCTGCGTCCGCCGGGCCGCGGCACATGATTTGACGTCGCGACGGCGATGATCATAGGCTCACCGTTTCCCATGCCGTCGCGCTATGCCTCCTCGCCGGCCCTGCCCTCCGAAGCCGCCGAGCGGCCCTTCCATTGCCCCACCTGCCACCGGTCCACCGCGGCGGAGGACCGCGTTCCGGCCAGCGCCATCGCTCCCGACCTCGTCTCGCTCGTCAGCGCCAACACGCCGGGCTGGGAGCCGCGGCTGGGCCTGTGCCGGGACTGCGCCCGGCGCTTCTCGAATGCGCTGGAGGCGCTGCGCCGCCACTCCGTCTCCGCCGAGGCGATGCCGATCCTCCCCACGCCGCTGCGGATCGGCGCACCCGAAGAGTACCGGGGGCGGGGCGTGACCATCGCTTTCCTGGACTCGGGCTTCTTCGCGCACGCGGACCTCGTCGAGCCGACCGACCGCATCGTCCGCTACGTCGACATCACGAGCGCCCGGCGGCGGCGCGAGGACCTGGCCATTCCGGACGCCTCGAGCTGGCACGGGATGATGACGTCGGTGGTCGCCTGCGGGAACGGGACCCTTTCCGACGGCTTCTATCGCGGCGTCGCCTCCGAGGCGCGCCTCGTCCTCGTGAAGGTCGGCGAGATGAGCCGCGTGACGCACGACAACCTGCGGCGCGGGATCGAATGGGTCGTCCGGAACCGCAAGCGCTACGACATCCGCATCGTCAACGTGAGCTGCGGCGGCGACTATCAGGCCTCCTACCTCAGCGACGGCCTTTCAGAGGCCGCGGAGAGGGCGACGCGGGCGGGCATCCTGGTCTGCGCGGCCGTCGGCAACCAGGGACAGGTCGCGGGCCACCCCGTGCTGCCGCCGGCGTCCGCGCCCTCCGCGCTCACCGTCGGCGGCGTGGACGACCACAACCGGCTCGCCTTCGCGGGGTACGACATGTACCACTCGAGCTACGGGCCCACCGTCGACGGCCTGCAGAAGCCCGAGGTGATCGCACCGGGTATCTGGGTGGCGGCCCCCATCCTGCCCGGAACGCCGACGGCGGCGCAGGCCCAGCTCCTGGCCACCCTGACGGGCGCGAAGGACGGCGAGCTCAAGGCCGTCATCGAGGCGCATCAGGGCGTGGACGGCGACCTCGACGCCGCGCTCTCCCTGGAGCCTCCGCTGGTGCGTCAGCTGGTGGCCGCCAAGATGAAGGGCAACAACGTGATCTCCGGCACCTACAAGCACGTGGACGGGACGAGCTTCGCGGCGCCGATCGTCGCCTCCATCGCGGCCCAGATGATCGAGGCCAACCCGGCGCTGGTGCCGCAGGACATCAAGCGGCTGTTGATCGACACCGCCCGCCGCATTCCCGGGGTGTCCGTGGACCGGCAGGGCTGGGGCGTCGTCGACGCGGAGAAGGCGGTGCTGGCCGCCGTCGAGACGCGCGGCCGGTCCCCGGTGATCGGCGCCGCGCGCGCGCGTCCACGCCCGGCCTGAGCCCGTCCCGGTTTCTCTTCCGAAGGAGAAGAACGATGCAGCGTGCATGGCCCCTCCTGCTGATGCTCGCCACCGCGACCACCGTGCGCGCCCAGGCGACGAGCGACATCGTCCCCAACGAGAACCTGGTGGTGGACGGCGTCCCCCGCATCCCCGCCTCCGTGGCCGAGGGCGTCGGCCGCTACACGGAATTCCGGACGGCGGGCCTCGGCGCCTGGCATCCCCTCCGGCGCGAGATCCTGATCACGACCCGATTCGCGGACACCAACCAGGTCCACCGCGTGCGCATGCCCGGAGGGGACCGGACGCAGCTGACGTTCTTCCCCGATCGCGTGGCCGGCGTGTCCTACGATCCCGTGCGCGGCGATTTCTTCCTCTTCACCAAGGACAAGGGCGGCGACGAGTTCGGCCAGCTCTTCCGCTACGACCTGGCCACCGGGGCCTCCACGCTGCTCACCGACGGCGGACGCTCGCAGAACGGCGCCGTGCGCTGGTCGAGCAAGGGCGACCGCATCGCCTACGCCTCCACGCGCCGCAACGGGCGGGACCGCGACATCTACGTCATGGATCCGCGTGACGCCAAGACGGACCGGCTCGTCCTGCAGACGGAAGGGGGCGGC
>DASTLK010000576.1:0-4653 GCA_035715025.1 Vicinamibacteria bacterium | reverse complement strand
TGAGGATGGGAGTCGGAGCCTCGACCATGATCCGCTTGGTGGCCGCGAAGCCGTCGAGCTTCGGCATCTGCACGTCCATGGTCACGATGTCGGGGCGGAGGTGCTTCACCATCTCCACCGCCTCGAGCCCGTCCGCGGCCTGGCCGACCACTTCGATCTCGCGATCGGCCCGCAGGACGGCGACGAGCACCTGGCGCGCGGTGGGCGAGTCGTCGACGACCACGACGCGGATCCGCTTCACAGGAGCTGGCCCACCGCTTCGAGCAGGCCGCCTCGGTCGAACCCGCTCTTCACGATGTAAGCGTCGGCGCCCGCCTCCATCCCCCGCGCCCGGTCCTTGTCGGAAGAGAGCGACGTGACGAGGACGACCGGGATCCGCCGCAGGGCCGCGGAATGACGCAACGTCTCTGTGAGCGTGAAACCGTCCATGCCCGGCATCTCGACGTCCGCCACGACCAGGTCGATCGTCTCCTTCTGGAGGATCCGCCAGGCCTGGTGGCCGTCCGCGGCGAGGGAGACCTCGTAGCCCGCCTCCTCGAGAATCGCCTTCTCCAGGGTGCGCGTCGTGACGGAGTCGTCCGCCACCAGGAGGCGCTTCCGAACCGTTTCCGGCGTGGCCGCGGTGATGAGGGGGCGTGCCGTCGGGGCCTGGAGCGCGCTCTCTGCCAGCTCGGCCGCGCTCAGGATCAGGGCGATGCCGCCGTCTTCCATCAAGGCGCAGCCCGCAACGTTGGGGACGCGGCGCAGGCGGCGGCCCAGGCCGGTGACGACGAGGTCCTGCTCGGCGCGGAGCTCGTCGACCACGAACGCGACCCGCGACGTCCCGGCCTCGACGAGCACGACGAAGCCGCCCTGCCCGCGCTCGCGGCGGGGCGCGGGCAGCCCGAGGGCGCCGGCCAGGGAGACGAGGGGAAGCAATCCCTGAGGCGCGGCCAGCATCTCCCGGCCGCCGACGCTGCGAACCTCCGTGGGCATGAGCCGTCGCAGCCCCATCACCTGGGTCGTCGCCATCGCGAACACACGCCCGGCCGACTCCACGAGCAGGGCGCGGATGAGCGTGACCGTCAACGGTACGGTCAAGGCGAACGTCGTCCCCGCGCCCGCGACCGATTCCAGCCCCACCGTGCCGTGGAGGGCGTTCACCTGGCTCTTCACGACGTCGAGGCCGACGCCGCGGCCGGATACGGCGGTGAGGGCGCGCGCGGTGGAGAGGCCAGGGTGGAACACGAGGGCCAGGAGATCCCGATCCTCGGCGAACTCGGGCAGTCCACGCGCGCGCGCTTCCTCGCGGATCCGGGCCCGGTCGAGGCCGCGTCCATCGTCCGTCACTGCGATCTCCACCTGGGCGCCCTTCAGGGCGGCGGAGACGGTGATGAGGCCGGCCGGCGGCTTGCCCGCGGCCGCGCGCTCCGGCGGCGTCTCGATCCCGTGGTCCACCGCGTTGCGGACGAGGTGGAGCAGGGGATCCTTGAGCCGCTCGGCGACGGCACGGTCGAGCTCCACCTCGTGGCCCACGAGCTTGAACTCCACTTCCTTGCCCGCGGCCAGGGCCATGTCTCGTACGATCCGCTCCAGGCCCTCACCCGCTTCGGCGAACGGGACCATCCGCAAGCTGCGCACGCCGGAGTCCAGTTCCCCCGCCGTCCGCACGAGCCCGCGGCCACCGGTGCCGGCTTCGGCCACCGCACGCTCGAGGCCGTCCTTCAACTTGTCGATTCCGGCGGCGACCTGCTGGACGGCCGCCCGCGTCTCCGTGCCCACGCCGGGAGAGACCAGCGTCTGCAGGCGGCGGAAGTCCGACGCCAGCCCCAGCGCTGCCTCCTCGAGAGTCGCCCATTCGTCGCGGCGCCTCTCGGTCTGTCGAACGGCCAGCAGCAGTTCGCCGCTGCGCGCCAGCACCGTATCGAGCTTGTTCGCGCTGACACGGAGAGTGTCCCCGTCGCGGCGGTCGTGCATCGGCGCGGCGGGGGCGAGGACGGCGGCGGGCGCGGGCACGGGCGCGGCGGAGACAGTTGCCGACGGAGGAGGCGCCGGGACCGGTGTCGCCCCGACGCCGCGCGGGAACGCGCTCAGGCGGGAGGTCAGCGCGGCCAGGGGCGAGGAGGCGAGCGACTGTTTCTCCTTGAGGCGCGTGCCCGCGTCCTCGATCGCATCCGCGGTGGCGAAGAGGATGGCGAAGGCTTCCGCATCGAGAGGCCGCTCACCGTCCCGCGCCCGCGCGAGGATGTCTTCCAGGCCGTGGCAGGCCTTTTCCACGAGTTCCACGTCCACCGCGCGCGAGGCGCCCTTCAGGTTGTGCGCGGTGCGGAAGAGCGACTGCAGCAGGCCCGCCGGATCGCCTTGACCACTCTCGAGGGCGAGGAGATCGTGATTGAAGCTGCGGACGTGGTCCCCCACCTCCTCGACGAAGGTGGACATCAAGCTCTCGATGAGCGCCGACTTGTTCACCGGCTCGCTCCGCCGCTTGTCCCCGTCGTCACGGCATCATCGCGGTCAGGCGCCGGCCGGCATCGCTGAGAGCCTGTGCGGTCCGGTTCGCCTGCTGGGTGGCGGCGAGATGCTGGCTGGAGGCCTGATTGATGTTGCTCATGGCGTGATGGATCTGCGACATCCCGGTCGCCTGCTGGCCGGCGGAGGCGGCCATCTGGCCCACCACCTGGCCGGACTCCGTCACCGTCTCGCCCAGCGCGCGGATCGTCTCTCCGGCCTGCAGCGCCACCATGACCGCCGCGTCCACGCTGCGCTTGCCCTCTTCGGCGGCGGCCACCGCGCTCGTCGTGGCCTTCTGGATCTGGCCGAGGATCTGGCGCACCTGGGCCGTCGCCTTCTTCGACTGATCCGCCAGCGCCTTGACCTCGCCCGCCACCACCGCGAATCCCTTGCCCTGCTCACCGGCGCGCGAGGCCTCGATGGCGGCGTTGAGGGCCAGGAGGTTCGTCTGCTCCGCGAGGTCCTTCACCGTGGAGGTGATCTCTCCGATGGCCTGGCCCTGTTCGGCGAGAGCCATGGTCCCCTCGGTGATGGCCTGCACCTGATCCTTCACGGAGCGCAGCCCCACGACCGTATCGTCGACCGCCTTCCGTCCCGCGCGCGCGATCTCGACCGCTCGGTTGGCGGCGTCGGCGACGGACGGAGCGCGCTCCGCGGCCTGCCGTGAGGTCTCCGCGACCTCGTTGACGGTGCTGACGGTCTGCGCGACCGCCTCC
Source organism: Vicinamibacteria bacterium (assembly GCA_035715025.1). Classification (GTDB taxonomy): domain Bacteria; phylum Acidobacteriota; class Vicinamibacteria; order Fen-336; family Fen-336; genus AA29. The sequence continues at coordinate 1,447 of DASTLK010000576.1, read as the reverse complement.
GCCTGCTGCTGGGCGGCCGCCGTCTGCTCGGTGGTGCCGGCCAGGAGCTCGGCCGCGGCGGCGGAGATGCCGTTCGCGGTCTCGGAAACGCCGGCGAGAAGCGTCTCCAGGCGCACCCGCGCCGCCTTCTCCTCGCCCAGCAGATGACGGATCGTGGCCAACACGCCGTTCCAGGCCTCGCCCAGCCGGCCCACTTCGTCCTCCCCCAGGGGAGGCGCATCCGCGGCGTGGTCGCCGGAGGACGACTGTTCCGCCACCTGCACGAGCACTCGCACGCGTCGCGCCGCGTCGTGGACGAGGTACAGGGTCACGAGGCAAACGAAGGCCACGAAGAGAAGGAAGCCGAACTGGAGGGTCCGGAAACGGTCCGCGTCGCGACGCGCGGCCGCATCGATGTCCTTCTGGATGTCGTCCATCTCGGACACATATCGCTTGACGCTGGCGTTGAGGGCCGAGAGCGTCTCCGGATCGTGGCTGGACGTGAGCCGATCGAGCACGGGCACGATCTGCGAGCGCCAGAAGGTCTCGCGCCTTTGGCCAGATCCGGGCCCGGTCCGCCCCGGCGCGCCATCGCTGGGCATGTTCTCGGCTCCCCGGGCGGCGTCGAAGCGGCGGTCGATCTGGCCGCGCACGTCGGTGATCTCGCCGAGCGTGCCCGCCCGGCTCTCGCCGGTGTCCCGGGCCAGGCGCTCGGTGAGGGCCAGGAGCTGGTAGGCGTCGCTGCGATCGTGTCCCAGGACGTTGGTCTGGGCCCGCGCCGCGTCGATCTCTCCCAGCATCCCGAAGTCGGCGACGATGAGGAGGATCGCCGACACCAGGATGGCTACGCTCAGCAACCCGAGCCGCGCGCCCAGGGTCTTGCGCCAGGGCATCTCTTTCGTCATGTCTCCTGCTTCCTTCAATGCGATCTGCGATCGAATCGTCATGAGCTCAGGGGCGCCGGCCGCGCGTCCTGTCCGGGGTCGATGGTCAACTGCGGATCGCTGAGGAGCGCTTCTCCGGAAAGGACGATGACTCCGTCGGGGCTCACCCCGCGCACGTAGGCCCGTCCCCAGGCCGTCTCCGTCTGGGCCAGGCTCGCGCCGGGCACGTACAGGATCTCGCTGGCCGCGTCCGCGAGAAGGCCGAACTCGCGCCGTAGCTCGCCGAGCACGACGATGCGGCCCAGGTCGGTGACGCCCTCCGCCACGCCGCCCAGGAGGTGCCGAAGGTCGAAGAGGGCCAGGATCTCGCCCCGCAGGTTGATGATGCCGAGGACGAAGGCGGGGGTCCCGGGCACGGGCGTGAAGCGCGTCAGGCGCGCGACCTCGCGCACGAAACGGCTCTCGATCCCGTAGCGCTCGCCGGCGAGCACGAAGCCCACGAGCTCCAGGACCTCGCCCGCGCGGGGCCGCGCGTCCGGGACGCGTGCCAACTGGCGGGCCCGCCCGTCCAGGATTTCACGGCG
>DASTLK010000575.1:0-3258 GCA_035715025.1 Vicinamibacteria bacterium | reverse complement strand
GTCGTAGTCGCCATCCATGAAGCGGCGGATGTCGTACACGCCGGAGAGGGCGAGGCAGCGGCGGAACAGGTCGGGATGCTTCAAGAGGGTGTTCGCCGCGTGATAGCCGCCGAACGAGCTGCCGGTGGTGGTGATGGCGATGCCGGGGCTGCGGCAGTGGTCGTGGATGAAGGGCGCAACCTCCGCCGCCAGGTAGGAGTCGTACATCGCCTGCAGGTAGCTGCGGTGCCGCGGATGCGCCTGCTTGTTGTACCAGGACTGGTTGTTGACGGTGTCGACGCAGAACACCTTCACCCGGCCCGCGTCGATGTGATGGGCGATGGCCTCGATCATGCCCTGCCCCTCGTACTCCCGGTGATCGCCGCCGCTGGTGGGAAAGGCGACGATCGGGGCGCCGTAGTGACCGTACACCAGGATGTCCATCTCCCGGCGGACGCGGTCGCTGTACCAGCGATGGTGCTCACGAAGCATGCAGGAAGACCTCAGGCGAGCGGCGTGCGATTGTAGCTCGGAAAGCGACGGCGCACCGGCGGCGAGGACCGGGTGGTCACTCTCGCGCGGACTCTCGCGCGCGCTGGAACTTGTTCATCCCACGTAAAGCAGTGCGCGCGCTCGCTCCGCCGTCGCACCTCATCCTGAAATGGCGTGCAGCGACGGAGGCCGCGCTGCGAGTGACACACGCCGTCCTCGCCGCCGGCGCGATCAGGCCCTTCGATCGGCTCGCTCTACCTGAATTTCCGGACCGGTGCCGGCGCGACGATGGCGCCCAGGAAGGCCGCGTTGCTCGGCGTCTTCGTGATCTTGTCGAGCAGGAACTGGGCGGCCTCCACCGCGCTCAGGTCGGCCAGCGCCCGCCGCAGGAGGTGGCGCTTGGCCAGCTCCTCCGGCGTGCACAGCAGCTCCTCGCGGCGGGTGCCCGACTTGAGCACGTCTACGGCGGGGAAGATGCGCCGGTCGGCGATGGCGCGGTCGAGGATCAGCTCCATGTTCCCGGTGCCCTTGAACTCCTGGAAGATGACCTCGTCCATCCGGCTGCCCGTCTCGACGAGCGCGGTGGCCAGTATGGTGAGGCTGCCCGAGTTCTCGCAGTTGCGCGCGGCCCCGAAGAACTGACGCGGGAACTGCAGCGCGCGGTTGTCGACGCCGCCCGACATGGTGCGCCCGCCCGGCCCCATCTCGCGGTTGGACGCGCGGCCCAGGCGCGTGAGGGAGTCGAGCAGGATCACGACGTGACGGCCCGCTTCCACGAGCCGCTTCGAGCGCTCGATGGCCAGCTTGGCCAGGCGGATATGCGCGTCGGCCTGGCTGTCCGCGGAGGAAGCCAGCACCTCCGCGGGCACGGCGCGGCGGAAGTGCGTCACCTCCTCCGGCCGCTCGTCGATGAGCAGCAGGATCAGGTGCACCTCGGGGTGGTGCGCGGTGATGGCCTTGCCCAGGTGCTCGAGCAGCGTCGTCTTGCCGGCCTTGGGGGGCGACACGATGAGGCCGCGCTGGCCGCGCCCGATGGGCGCGATCAGGTCGATGATGCGGAGGCTCGTCTCCGCCTGCTCGGCGGCCAGGCGGAACGGCTCGTGCGGATTGACGGACGTCAGGTCCTGGAAATGGGGCAGCGCGCGGTATTCCTCCGGCGCCAGCCCACTGGCCTTCGTGATCTCGACTACGACGCGGCGCCCACCACCGGCGTCACGGGCGAGGCCCTCGATCTCCGTACCGTCGCGCAAACCGAAATCACGAGCGATGGTCGACGGCACCATCGCGTCGTCGCGGAACGGTAGATAGTTCTGGGCGACCTGCCTCAGGAACCCACCGCCGCCGTCCGAGAGCTCCACGACACCCGTTACGGTTGTCGTCGGCCCAGTCGTCGGAATCGGGGCTTGGCGGGGGTCCCGCGGCCCTCGCGGCCCCTGTTGCTGCTGCGTCTGGGGTCCGTTGGGCCGATCGTGACGATGGGGGTGTCGATGGCGCCGCGAGTGCCGCGAGCCGTGCCTCAAGGCCGGCCCGCTCCGCGCGGTTCGGTCATCGTCTCCTCCGGCACCGACTATAACACGGAAGCCCTCGCCGTATCGAGGCGGCTACGGCCGCTCGCCGGGAAGAAGCGGGCGGAACGTGACGACGTAGCGCTTGTCGTCGAGGCAGACGGAGGCAGGCACCGCTCCCGTCGGCCAGTCGCCGTGGCCCTTGGCGGGCACGATCCGCGGCGCGAACACGCTCTCGGCCAGGCGCTCGGGCAACGTCCACGGCCGGCAGCCGCCGGGAAGAGCGCCTTCTTTCGCGCTCATCGCGAACGACGACGGCTCGTACGGACGAAGGCTCGGATGCTGGAAGCGCGCGAGATCCGTGACGAGCGCGGCCAGGGCGCGCACGCTGGCCGGCGGGTCGGCCGGGTCCCCGCTGAGGACCATGTCGAGGGGGCGGCCCTTCTTGAGGAACAGGTGCCGCCGCTCGTTGCCGGGTCCGATCGTCATCACGCCGATGAGGGGCAGCTTCCGCACGTCGGCGATGCGCCGCTCGAGGTCCTTCAGCTCCGGCGGCTCAAGCTTTCCCACCATCACGTCGCGCGTGCCCCCCACGTACAGGGTCCCGTCTTCCATCAGGACGAAGCGGGGTGGCGCCGCCAGCGCGATCTGGCCCGGGAGGGTCGGGACGAGCACCTCGAGGACGACGGCGGCGCTTGGGATCTCGGCTCCGGCCGCGCCGGCGAACAGTCCCGACAGGGCCATGAGGACCGCCACGCCCCGCCGCGTCACGAGAAGTGGGACGTCGCGCCGGCGGCGGCCTCTTCGGCCGCGGAGGCGACCACGCGGTTGCGCCCGCCTTCCTTGGCCTTGTAGAGGTTGTCGTCCGCGGCCTTGACGAGCGCCTCGTCCGATTGCGCGTCCCAGGGGAAGGTGGCCACGCCCGCACTGATGGTCACCCGGCCCCCCGGCTGCCTGGGTCCGCCGGCAAAGGACGTCCCCTCCACCGTCGCGCGCACCGTCTCGCCCAGCGCCTCCGCCTCCTGACGCGTGGCACCGTAGAGCAGGGCCACGAACTCCTCGCCTCCGTAACGGGCGATGATGTCCCCGCGACGTCCCGTCGACTTGATGATCTCGGACACCGAGGTCAGCGCGACGTTGCCCTCTTCGTGCCCGTTGGTGTCGTTGTACTTCTTGAAGTGATCGATGTCGAAGATGACGAGGGAGACGACGTCGCCGGTCTGGGCCGCGCGATCCACTTCGATCGCGAGCCGCTCGCGAAAGAACCCGAAGTTGTAGAGGC
>DASTLK010000574.1:0-7011 GCA_035715025.1 Vicinamibacteria bacterium | reverse complement strand
CATGCCGAGGTTGCAGGCGCGCGCGAAGCCGACGTTGCCGCCGGCCTCGATCAGCCGGGCTTCGGGGAAGGCATCGAGCGCTCCCGACTGGCGGGCCGTCCCCGAGTTGTCGACGACGATGACCTCGATTGAAACCGGATCGGCGGAGGAGGGAAGGCTCTCCAGGCAGTGCCGGAGCAGCTCTTCGCTGTGGTAGTTGACGATGACGACCGAGCAGTCGGGGTCTGGCGCGGGACCGCGAGAGTGTCGCGGCCCCGCCACCTGGGATCCGAGCGTCATTCGACCCCGCTGCCCCCGCCTCCCTGCTTGCGCAGGAACGCCGGGACGTCCAGGTCCAGCCGGCCACCCCCCGACGCGGCCTTCGCGTTCGGGGTCTTGCGGTAGAAGCCGCCCGCCTCCGCCTGGGGATGGGCCGCGGACTGCGCGGACGGCCCGACGTAGTTGGCGAGATCGACCGGCGTGGGCGCGACCTTGCGGGCGCCCTTGTTGAAGCCGGTGGCGATGACCGTCACCTTGACCGCGTCCCCCATCGACTCGTCGGTCACGATGCCGTAGATGACGTTGGCTTCCGGATCCGCCACCTTCGTGATCAGGCTGGTGGCCTCCGAGGCCTCGGCCAGGCTGAGGTCGCTGCCGCCCGTGATGTTCACGATGATCCCCCGCGCGCCCTCGATCGAGCTGTCCTCGAGCAGGGGGTTGGAGATCGCGCGCTGCGCCGCCTCCACCGCGCGGTTCTCGCCCTCGCCGATGCCGGTGCCCATCACGGCCTGGCCCATGCCCTTCATGACCGCGCGCACGTCCGCGAAGTCGAGGTTGATCTGGCCGGGCACGGTGATGATGTCGGAGATGCCCTGCACGGCCTGGCGCAGGACGTCGTCCGCGACGCGGAAGGCCTCCGAGACGGGCGTGTGGCGGGCCACGGTCTGGAGCAGGCGATCGTTCGGGATCGCGATCACGCTGTCCACGCATTCGCGGAGCTGGGCCAGGCCTTCCATGGCCTGGGCCATGCGCCGCTTGCCCTCCATGCTGAAGGGCAGGGTGACCACGGCCACGGTGAGCACGCTGCCGCTTTCGCCGCCGAGCTGGCTGGCGATCGACGCCACCACCGGCGCGGCGCCGGTGCCGGTGCCACCGCCGAGGCCGGTGGTGATGAACACCATGTCCGAGCCTTCGAGGGAATCGCAGATCTTCTCCGTGTCCTCGACCGCGGCCTGGCGCCCCACGTCCGGGTTCGCGCCCGCGCCGAGCCCCTTGGTGAGCTTCCCGCCGATCTGGATCTTCACCGGCGCGCGGTTGGTCCGCAGCGCCTGCAGGTCCGTGTTGATGGCGATGAACTCCACCCCTTGCAGGCCGGAGGCGATCATGCGGCTGATGGCGTTGCCGCCCCCGCCCCCGACCCCCACCACCTTGATGTGGGCGCCGCGCGTCTCGTCGTCGGCGAAGGTGATGCGGCCTGGCCCTTCGTTCGTCTCGTTAGGCATGAAGTTCTCCTAGATCCCTTCGGAACACCCGGTCATGAACCCGCAGCGCAGGCAGATGCGCTTGCAATGGGAGGCGATGACGGAGGACCCGCACATCTCGCAGCGAGGCTCGCCGTCGCGGGGCAGGAACACACCCGGACGCACGGCCTCCCGCACGCGCTGATGCGGCACTGGGACCGGCGGGAACACGATGCCCTCTTTGAGCTCCATCCTGCCTCCTTAGAAGAAGTCAGACAGCCAGCCCATGAGCCTCCCCGTCACCTTGCCGAACGTCCCCGTCGCGGCCGGGCGCATCATCCCGACGCCGCGGCGCTCGCGGTTGCGGTAGCCCCACAGCACGAGGCCGACCGCGGTCGAATAGACGGGGCTGGCCACCACGTCGACCAGTCCCCCGATTCCGGAAGGAGTTCCACGCCGCACGGGCATGTCGAAGATCTGCTCCGCGATCTCCGGCATGCCCTCGAGGATGGCCCCCCCGCCCGTCAGCACCACGCCGCTGTTGAGGCTCCGGTCGAAGCCGGCGCGGCGGATCTCGGTCAGGGCGAGCTGGCAGATCTCCTCCGCCCGCGCCTGCAGCACGTCCCCCAGCACCTGGCGGGCCATGATCCGGGGCTTGCGCCCTCCGACCGAGGGAACCTCGATCGAGTCGTCCTCCGGAATCATCGAGACCAGCGCGCACCCATGCTTCTTCTTGATCTTCTCCGCCTCGTTCACCGGGGTCCGCAGGGCCACGGCGACGTCGTTCGTGAAATGCTCGCCGCCGACCTGTAACACGGCCGTGTGCCATAACGAGCCCTTTTCGAAGATGGCCAGATCGGTTGTTCCCCCCCCGATGTCGACCAGGGCGACCCCCAGCTCCTTCTCGTCGGTGGTCAGGCAGGCCTCCGCCGCGCTGAGCTGGGTGAGGACGGTGTCCGTCACCTCCAGCCCGGCCCGGTTGACGCAGGTGACCGTGTTCTGGGCCGCGGTGGAGGCGCAGGTGATGACGTGGACGTTGACCTCGAGGCGGGTGCCCGTCATGCCGGAGGGATCCCCGATGCCGTCCTGGTCGTCGACCACGAACTCCTGGGGCAGGACGTGCAGGATCTCGCGGTCGAGGGGGATGGCGACGGCCTTGGCCGCCTCGATGACCCGGGCCACGTCCTCGCGCTCGATGATGCGGTTCTTGTTGGAGACGGCGATCACGCCCCGCGAGTTGAACCCGCGGATGTGGGTGCCGGCCAGGCCCACGTAGGCGGAGCCGATCTCGACCCCCGCCATGAGCTCCGCCTCCTCCACCACGCGCTTGATGGAGTCGACGGTGGCCTCGAGGTTGATGACGACCCCCTTGCGCAGGCCCTTGCTCTCGGCCTGGCCGATGCCGATGACGTCGAGGCGCCCTTCCTCGGTGATCTCGGCCACGATCGCGCACACCTTGTGCGTGCCCACGTCGAGGCCAACCACATAGCGTTCTTTCTTCTTCGCCACCTACCCCCCTTCCCTCACGGCATCGGCATGGATCGGCTCGATACGGGGTCCCGACGGAACCTCGCGCGTATCCGGCAGCGCCGCCGGCACCGGCGACGCTTCGGTGCCCGGCCGCGGCCCCACGGCCTCCGGCGGCTCCTTGGCGTAGATGCGGCCCGTGAAGCGCAGGTCGAAGTACTCCGCGCGCGGGCAGCGCTCGCGCAGCTCCTGGCGCAGCCCCAGGAAGGTGACGAAGCGGCTCCGGTACGGGGGCGCGCCCATGAGCACCACCTCGCCCGCCCCGCGCAGGACGACGCGCAGGTCGCCCGAGGGCAGGACCTCCACCTCCGAGATCTCGCCCGCCCGCTCGCCGAGGTCGCGGAGCAGGGCGCCGGCGCGGCCGGCACGATCGCGGCGGACCTCGGCGTCGACGTGGGCCAGCCCCCGTACGATGGGGAGGTCGAAGCCGGCCGTCCGCGGCCCATAGATGTCGATGAGCGCGCCGTCGCCGTCCATGAGATAGAGGCGCTCCATCTCGGCCAGGGCCAGGGGCACGCGCTCGCGGATCTCGACGCGCACGGTGTCGGGCAGGTTGCGCGTCACGGTGGCATCCGCGACCCAGGGCGACGCGCGCAGGCGCGATTTCAGTCCGTCGATGTCGAGGCTGAGGATGTTCTCCCCTACCGCCGGCCCCAGCAGCTCGCGGACCTCTCCTTCGGAGAGGAAATGGCCGCCGCGCACCTCGACCTTGCCCACGCGCAGCCGCTCGCTGGCCATGACCTTCGAGTAGCCGGTCCAGACGACGCTCACCGCGATGAGGAGCGCGGCCCCCAGCTGCAGGGCCAGGACCGTGCGGTACGTCCAGCCCCGGCGCCGCTGGCGCACGCGCGTGCGGCGTTCCGGACGCAGGAAGGGCGCATCCTCCAGCGGCTCGAGGACGGGATCGAGTGGGATGTCGGGAGAAGGCGGGACGATGAGGCGGCGCTGCGTGGGACGGCGGGACGGGGAGGGGGTCAATGTGCGATCCGTCATCGACCCCCCACCCCGCGCCGTTTGAGCAGCTCGTCCCCCGCCGTCCACACGCTGCCCGCGCCCAGGGTCAGCACCACGTCGCCTTCCTTCACCTCGCGGGCGAGGCGCTCCGTGGCCGCGCGCAGATCGCCCACGTAGAGGACCTGCCGATGTCCGCGGCGCGCGATCGCTTCCGCCAGGGCTTCCGACGTGATCCCCGCGACCGCTTCCTCGCCCGCGGGATAGATGTCCAGGAGGAGCAGCACGTCGGCCAGGTGGAAGGCGCGGCAGAACTCGTCCCACAGATGCTGCGTGCGCGTGTAGCGATGCGGCTGGAACAGCACCACCGTGCGGCGGCTGCCCGCCCGCCCGCGCAGGGTCTCGAGCGTCGCGCGGATCTCCGTCGGGTGGTGGCCGTAGTCGTCGACCACCAGCACGCCGCCCGCCTCCCCGCGGATCTGGAACCGCCGGTCGACGCCGGTGAAGGCGGCCAGGCCCTGGCGGATGCTGTCGATGGGAACGGCCAGCTCCAGCCCGACCGCGACCGCGGCCAGGGAGTTGAGGACGTTGTGCGCGCCGGGCACGGCCAGCTCGATCTCGCCCAGCATGCGCTCGCCCGCCGAGGCCAGGTACGCCGACCCGCTCGGCTTCAGCCGCACGTCGCGCGCCGAGACCTGCGCCTGCGGGCTCAGGCCGTAGGTGACGACGCGGCGCTCGACCCGCGGCAGGATGTCCTGGATCGGCCCGTCGTCCAGGCACACCACGCCCGCCCCGTAGAAGGGCACCTTGTTCAGGAAGCCGAGGAAGGCCTCCTGCACGTCCGCGAGGTCCTTGTAGGTGTCGAGATGCTCGCGGTCGATGTTGGTGACGATCGCGATGGTGGGCGAGAGCTTGAGGAAAGACCGGTCGGACTCGTCCGCTTCCGCGACCATGAAGTCGCCGCGGCCCAGGCGCGCGCCCGAGCCCAGGACCCCCAGCCGGCCTCCCACCACCACCGTCGGGTCGAGGCCGCCCTTGTCCAGGACCATCGCGATCATCGACGTGGTCGTGGTCTTGCCGTGGCTGCCCGCCACCGCCACCCCGTACTTGAGGCGCATCAACTCGGCCAGCATCTCCGCGCGCGGGATCACGGGGATGCCCAGGCGGCGCGCCTCCACGACCTCGGGATTGGTCGGGCGCACCGCGGTCGAGATCACGACCACGTGGGCGCCCTCCACGTTGGCGGCGGCGTGCCCTTCCGCGACGCGCGCGCCCTGCGCGGCCAGCCGGTCCGTCACCGGCGACCGCTTCTGGTCCGAGCCGGAGACGACGTAGCCGAGGTTCAGGAGGACCTCCGCGATGCCGCTCATCCCGCTGCCGCCGACGCCGACGAAATGGATGTGGCGGATGTTGCCGAACATCAGGCCACCTTCCCCTCGAGGAGATCGGCCACGCGCGCCGCGGCATCCGGACGCGCCAGCGTGCGCGCCGCCTCCTCCATCGCGGTCAGCTTGGCGGGATCGCTCAGAAGCTCCGTCACCACCGCGGCCAGCCGTTCCGGCGTGAGGTCCTTCTCCTCGATCATGCGCGAGGCCCCCGCCGCCTCCAGGGCGCGGGCATTGCCGCGCTGGTGGTCGTCGGCGGCCCGCGCGAAGGGGACGAGCACGGAGGCCTTGCCCGCCGCGGTCAGCTCGGCGGCGGTGGTGGCCCCGCTACGGCAGAGGACGAGATCGGCCTGGGCGAAGCGCGTCTCCATGTCGTCCAGGAAGGCGAGCACCTCCGCCTTGCGCCCGGCCGCGTTGTATCCCTCCGCGACCTCGTCGCGCGAGGCGGGCCCCGTCTGGTGGACGAGCTTGAGCTCCTCGGGTCCGGGCAGCCGCGGAATCGCCGCCACCAGCGTGCGGTTGATGATGCGCGCGCCCTGGCTGCCTCCGAACGTGAGGAGGGTCAGGGGAGGCACGTGCCACTTCGGAGCGAGCTTGGCGAAGCCCCCGCGCACCGGGTTGCCCGTCACCACGCCCTTGCTCCCGAACTCGCGCCGCGTCTCCTCGTACGAGCAGGCGGCGTGGCGCACGAAGGGCCTGAGCACGCGGTTCGTGAACCCCGGTTTCGCGTTGGGCTCGAGCACGACGGTCGGGATGCGGAACAGGGCGGCCACGAGGACGATCGGGCCTCCCGCGTATCCGCCCACTCCCAGCACGGCCTCCGGACGCAGGCGACGGACGAGCTGGACGGCCTTGACCATCGCCCAGGGGAGAGCGAGGACGCCCTTGACCATCCGCACCAGCCCGACGCCGTTGAGGGGCAGGATGGGGAGCATCTCCAGCTCGTAACCGGCCTTGGGCACCAGGCGCGACTCCAGGCCTCGGGGCGTCCCCACGAAGACGACGCGCGTCTCGGGATCGCGGGCCTTGAGCTCGTCCGCGACGGCAATGCCGGGGAAGAGGTGGCCCCCCGTGCCGCCGGCCGCGATGAGGATGGTTCGTGCCATGGCTCAGTCCGCATGCTGGGTGATGTTGAGGAGGAGGCCGACGCTCACGAGGGTGAACAGGAGCGAGGATCCGCCCGCGCTGATGAAGGGCAGGGGAATGCCCTTCGTCGGCAGCAGGCCCAGCACCACGCTCACGTTGATGAGCCCCTGGAGGACGATGGACAGGGTCAGGCCCGCGGCCAAATAGGTCCCGAAGGCGTCCGGGGCCTTCCAGGCCGCGCGCACTCCGCGCCAGAGGAGGAGCACGAATCCCAGCACCACCGCTCCCGCCCCCAGCAGGCCCAGCTCTTCGCCGATGACCGCGTAGATGAAGTCGCTGTACGGATAGGGCAGGTAGAAGAGCTTCTGCCGCCCTTCCATGAGGCCCACGCCGGTGAGGCCGCCCGTGCCCACCGCGATGAGGCTCTGGATGATCTGGTAGCCGGAGCCGCGCGCGTCGGACCAGGGGTTGAGGTAGGCCTCGATGCGGTCACGCCGGTAGGCGGCCATCATGATGGCCTGGTACAACACGGGCAGGCCGAGGACGGTGAGAGCCGCGAAGTAGCGCAACCGCACCCCGGCCAGGAACAACATCACGCAGCCGATCAGGATCACGGTGGCCGC
>DASTLK010000573.1:0-4964 GCA_035715025.1 Vicinamibacteria bacterium | reverse complement strand
GGAAGAGGCGGCGGCGGACGAAAAGCTGTGGCACGTCGTACAGGCCGCCTTCGACGTCGATCCCAGGATCGTGAACCTCAACAACGGCGGCGTGTCGCCTTCGCCGCGGCTGGTGCAGGAGGCCCTGCGGCGCGACCAGGCGCGCGCCAACGAGGCCCCCGCCTACGCGATGTGGTCGGTGCTGGAGCCGGAGGTGGAGATCGTCCGCGCGCGCCTGGCCGCGCTCTTCGGCTGTGAGGCCGAGGAGGTCGCCATCACCCGCAACGCCTGCGAGTCACTCGAGACGTGCCTCTTCGGCTTCGACCTCGCGCCCGGCGACGAGGTGCTCACCACCAACCAGGACTACCCGCGCACGCTGGCCGCGCTCCGCCAGCGCGAGCGGCGCGAGGGCATCGTGGTCCGGACGATCTCGTTCCCCGTCCCGCCCTCTTCCCCGGCCGAGCTCGTCTCCCGGTTCCGCGAAGCGCTCACCCCGCGCACGCGCGTCCTCCTCGTCTCCCACATGACCTATCTCACCGGCCAGATCTTCCCCGTGGCCGAGATCTGCCGGATGGGCCGGGAGGCCGGGGTCGAGGTCGTGGTGGACGGCGCGCACGCGCTGGCCCAGCTTCCCTTCCGCCGCGACGACCTCGGCTGCGACTACTACGGAGCCACCCTGCACAAGTGGGTGATGGCGCCGCACGGCACGGGGTTCCTGTACGTGCGGCGGTCGAAGATCGCCGGCCTCTGGCCCTTGATGGCGGCCACGTCGGAGATCGGCGTGGACGACATCCGCAAGTTCGAGCAGATCGGGACGCATCCCGCGGCCGTGCACAACGGCGCCCGCGAGGCGCTCGCCTTCCACGAGGTGCTGGGCACGGAGCGGAAGTCCGCGCGCCTGCGGTACCTGCGCGACCGCTGGGCCCGCCGTCTCGCCCGCCATCCACGCGTGCGCCTGCTGACCGACCTCGCGCCGGAGATGTCGTGCGGCCTGGGCACCTTCGCGATCTCGGGCATGGAGCCGGGCGCGCTCGCGGAAGCGCTGTGGGACCGCCGCCGCATCTTCGTGGTCGCCTTCGGCCACGAGGAGTTCGCGGGCGTGCGCGTCACGCCGAGCCTCTACACCCGGATCGAGGACGTGGACGCGTTCGTGGAGGAGACGGAGCGGATATTGGGGAGTTGAACGGGCCGAGTCCGGCGGTGGCGGTCGGCGTTGGGCGGTGCGGCATTACTTCCGCTCGGCCGCGAACCTCAGCCGCACGTAATCCGCCACCCACCCGCGGTCGGCGTCGTACAGGCGCGGCCGCAGCGCCACCGTGACCTCCTCGATGAGGCCAGGCCGGTCCTCGACGGACACTGCCCGCAGGAAAGCCTGCGCGAACGTCTCCAGCCAGGCGGAGAGCTCACCGGGAAGCGGGGTCGGCCGCGCGAAGAGCGCGATCGTCCGCACGACAAACCCGTTCGTCTCCAGGCGCGCGCGATACTCCTCCGCGGTGGGCAGGAAGAGCAGGTCCAAGGCCCGCCCGTCGATGCCGCGACGGCCGAGGGCCTCCGCCAGGGCCGCGCGGATGGCGGCCACGTTCCCGGCTCCGCCCATCTCCCCGACGAACCGGCCGCCCGGGCGCAAGGCGCGATGCACGGAGGCGAGCACCGCGTCCGCGTCGCGCATCCAGTGCAGGGCCGCGTTGCTGAAGACGGCGTCGAACTCGGCCGCGAAGGGCAGGGCCTCGCCCCGGGCCACCCGGGCATCCAGGCCACGAGCGCGCGCCGCCGCCACCTGCTCCTCGCTGGCGTCGACGGCGACGACTTCCGCGCCCGCCGCCACCAGCTTCTCCGTGAGCGCCCCGTCGCCGCACCCCAGGTCGAGGATGCGCTCACCCGGCCGCGGCGCGAGCAAGTCGACGACCGCAGCGCCCAGGTCCGACACGAAGCGGCCGTGCTTCGCATACGTCTGCGGATCCCACTGCTGCTGCGTCATGCGCGCAATTCTGCGCCGAGAAGGGTGGCGCCGGTCAGACCGCGGGCGCCGCCTCGGGTCCCGCCGGCGCGGGAGCGGTCGGCGGCGCGGGCGGCGTCTTGTCCTCGGAACGCCGGCGCAGCCCCACGTAGAACGTCGGCACCGCGAACAGGGTCACCAGCGTCGAGAGGCTGAGGCCGCCGATCACGACCAGGGCCAGCGGCTTCTGCAGCTCCGCGCCCGCGCCCAGCCCCAGGGCCAGGGGCAGCAGGCCGAAGAGCGTGCAGAGCGTGGTCATGAGGATCGGGCGCAGGCGGATGCGGGCCGCGCGCTCGACCGCTTCCTGGAAGGGCAGGCCGCCCTCGTGCAGGTGGTGCGCGTAGTCGATCATCACGATCCCGTTCTTGACCACGAGACCGATGAGCAGGATGAAGCCCATGGCCGACGACACGTTGAGCTCCGTGCCCGTGACGAGGAGCATGAGAAGCGCGCCCCCGAACGACAGCGGGGCCGCGGCCAGGATCAGGATGGCCGGGGTGAAGGACCGGAACTCGATCACCAGCACGACGAGCACCAGGGAGGCGGCGATCCCGAGGACCATGAGCAGCTCCTGGAAGGCCTGCCGCTGAGACTGGTACTGCCCGCCCACCTCGACCGTGTACCCGACGGGCAACTTGACTTGGGCTACCGCGGCCTGCACGTCCTTGACCGCGCTGCCGAGGTCGCGGCCCTCCAGGCGGGCGGTGATCGTCTGCATCTGCCGCAGGTTCTCGCGCTTCATGATCGCCTCCGCCCCGCTCGGAGTGGCGTGAGCGAGGCTGCCGATGGTAGCGACCTTGCCCTCGGGCGATCGTACGGTGGTCTGGGTCAGGCGGTTCGGGTCGAAGCGGATCGGGTCGGGGTACCGTACGCGCACCGGGATGGTGCGGTCCAGAAGGCGCAGCTCGGTCGCCACCTCGCCCAACCAGGCCGCCTGGAGCTGCTGCGAGACCTGGTCCACGGTCAGGCCGAGCCGCCCGGTGGCGAGAGGGTCGATGTTCCAGGTGACCTCCGGCGTCCCCCTTTGAACACCCACCACGTCGACGATGCCCGTGATCTTCTCGATCTTCGGCTGGATCTCGTCCGCGATCGCGGCCAGGCGCTCGATGTCGTCGCCGAAGACCTTCACCTCGATCGGGTTGGGAGACCCCTCGAGGTCCCCGATCATGTCCTGAAGGAGCTGGACGAACTCGACGTCCAGGCCGGGCACCTCCTCATGGATCTTGGGACGCATCTCCTCGATGATCTGGTCGGCCGTGCGGTGGCGCTGTCCCCGCGCCTTGAGCCGCACGAGCACGTCGCCCTTGTTGGGTTGCGTCGCGAAGAGGCCGAGCTCCGAGCCCGTCCGGCGGGAGAACGAGGCCACCTCCGGCGTGTCCGCCACGATCTTCTCGACCTTCCGGATCATCCGGTCCGTCTCCTCCAGCGCGCTGCCGGCCGCGCTGGCGTAGTCGATGACGAAGCCGCCCTCGTCCATGTGGGGCAGGAAGCCGCTGCCGACGAAGCGGTAGGTGATCAGCGCGAACACGATCAGCACCCCCACCCCGATCAGGAGGAGGCGCGGCCGCACCATGGCCTTCTCCAGGTAGTGCGTGTAGCCGTCGTCGAGCTTGCGCGAGGTCTCCTCCGCGTGCGCGCCATGGCCGTAGGCCCAGTGCGAGAGCAGCGGGATGAGGGTCAAGGCGAGGAACAGGGAGATGAGGACGGACACGCTGAGCGTGATGGACAGCGCGCGAAAGAACTGGCCGACTACGCCCGAGAGGAGACCGAGGGGCGCGAACACCACCACCGTGGTCAGGGTGGATCCCACCACCGGCGCCACCAGCTCCTGGGTCGCCTTCTGGATCGCGTTCTCCTCGCCGTGCGCAAGGTGGCGGTGGATGTTCTCCACCACCACCACCGCGTCGTCGATGACGAGGCCGATGGCCACGGCCAGGCCGCCCATCGACATCAGGTTCACCGTCTCCCCGAAGAAGCGCATGAACAGGAACGTCGAGATCACGGTGAGGGGCAGGGTGAGGGCGGCCACCACCGTGATGCGCCAGGAACGGAGGAATACGAAGAGGACGACGATGGCCAGGGCGCCGCCGATGAGGATGGCGTCGCGCACGCTGGACATGGCGTCGGCCACGAAGCCGGCCAGGTCGTACACCTTCGAGATGCGCAGGCCGGAAGGCAGGGTCCGCGTCAGCTCGCCCAGGGTGGCCTCGATGCCGTCGCGGACGTCCAGGATGTTCGCGCCCACCTGCTGCGAGATGCTGACGATGGCGGCCGGCTTCCCGTTGCCGGTCACGAGCGTCATCCGGTCGGGGGCGCCTGGGAAGACCTGGGCGAGGTCGGACACGCGGATGGCGGCCCCGCCCTTCACCGTCACCGGCGTCTGCGCGATCTCTCCCACCGAACCCCATAGGCCGGAGGCGAGCACGAGGTACTGCAGCCCACCCGCCGGGTAGCGCGCCACGGGCGTGACCTGGTTCGCGGAGCGGAGGGCCTCGGCGACGTCGTGCACGGTGAGCCCGCTGGCCAGCAGACGCGTGGGGTCCGTGACCACCTGGATCTCGCGCGTGTCGCTGGAGAGCACTTCGACCCGCCCGACGCCGGCGACGCGCGCGATGGTCGGACGCACCACGTAGAAGGCGTAGTCGCGCAGGTCGGCTTCCTTGAGTCCGCCCGTCAGGTTGTAGCTCAGGATCGGGAAAGCGGAGGTGGTCAGCCGCTCGACCGCGAGCTCGGTGTTCGCGGGCAGCTCCCCGCGCAGCTCCGCCACCCGGTTCTGGACCTGCTGCAGCGCTTGAAGGATGTCCGCATTGGGGTCGAACTGGGCGGAGATCTCCGTGGACCCGCGGAAGGTCTGCGAGCGGACGCGCCGGATGCCGGGCACTTCCATCACGACCTGCTCGATCGGCCGGGTCACGCTGAGCAACATCGAGCGCGCGGGCAGCGTTCCGGTGTGGCCGATGATCACCACGCGCGGGAAGTTCAGCGGCGG
>DASTLK010000572.1:0-11707 GCA_035715025.1 Vicinamibacteria bacterium | reverse complement strand
CACCGGCTCGCCGCGCACGACGTCCTGCTCGAACCAATCCAGGGGCTGCGTGTTGAGGTCGCGATGCGAATAGGTGTGGTTGCCGAGCTCGTGGCCGGCTTCCACCCACAGGCGCAGGACACCGGCCCGCTGCTCCGCGGTGGCGGGCGTCTCGCCCTCGACGAAGAGCTTGCCCTCGTTCACGAAGCCGACGACCGGCACCTTCGCGTCATGGAAGGCCGCGAGCAGCTTGCGCGTGTTCTCCTGCAGGGCGGGGACGTCGTTGGACAGGAGCGACCCCCCGGGCCCGGGCAGGTCGTCGAACGTGACCGCCACCGCGCGCGGCGCCGCGGGCGCCGTCGTGGCGGGCGAGGGTGCGAGCGCGAGCGCGATGGCGAGCGCCAGGAGAACGACCGAAGGACGGAGCCGCATCATGCTCTCCGGATCATAGCGCGCGGCCCGGCGCCGCCGCCGTGTTAGTCTGCGCACGCATGCGCCCGATCGCCGCGATCACCGCCGGGCTCGTCCTCGCCGTCGCCGCGGGACCGGCCGCGCCTCAGCAGGTCGTTCCCGGCGCACGTGCCGAGGTCGTCCAGCTCGACGCCGTCGTGACCGATGCCCGCGGCGCGCTCGTGCGAGACCTCACCCAGGACGATTTCCAGATCCTGGAGGACGGAAAGCCGCATCGCGTGTCGCAGTTCTTCGTCGTGACGCGCTCGCGGCCCGCTCCCGTCGCCACGCCCGCGCCTTCGGACCCGGGGGTCGTGGTGGAGGCCCCATCGGTGGTGACGCCTCCGGCGGTGGACAGCGCGGCGGCCCCCGGCCGGCAGGTCGTGATCCTGGTGGACGACCTCCACATCGGCCTCCAGAGCATGGTCGAGGCCAAGCGGTCCCTGCGCCGCTTCCTGGACGAGGTGGCCTCGCCCGACGACGCCATCGCCGTCGTCACCACCAGCGGCGCCGGCCCCATCCAGCAGCTCACCCGCGATCGCGCGATCGTCGGTCAGGCGCTGGAGCGCCTGGTCACGCGCGAGCCCTCGAGCGCGACGAATCGGAGTGCGCGCTTGACCCCGGACCAGGCGGCCCTCGTGCTCAGGGGCGACCGGACCGCGCTGCAGCTCGCGATCGAGACCGTGATCAGCGAGCCGGGCACCCTGCTCGACGCGAACAGCCCGCAGGTGGCGGTGGAGGGCGGACCCGGCGCCCAGTCCGCTCAGGGCGCCGCCGCCGCTGCCGCCGGAGCCGCCGGAACCACGCGCGACGCCGTGGAGAAGGTGGCCCAGCGGGAAGTCGAGCGCCAGGCCACCCAGCTCCTGAACGAAGCGCTGCGCTATTCGCTCGCGACCCTGAACATCCTCGAGGACGTCGTGCGCAGCTTCGCGCGCATGCCCGGGCGCAAGCTCTGCCTCGTGGTCTCGGACGGCTTCCTGGACGGCTCCGGGAGCCGCGAGTCGCGGAGCCTCGACCTGCGGCGGGTCCTCGACGCGGCGACGCGGTCGGGCACCGTCGTGTACGCGCTCGACAGCCGCGGCCTGCTGACGGGCGCGGATGCCAGCGTGGCCTCGGTGGGCGCCTCCCCTGGCGTGCAGGCGCGCGTGGAACGGGCGGCGGAGCAGATCAAGCGCGACACCCTGACCACGCTCGCGGATGGCACGGGCGGTTTCCTGGTGCGGGGCACCAACGACCTCGTGGCCGGGCTGCGCCGGATGCTCGACGACAACGAGGCCTACTACCTTCTGGCCTACGAGCCGACCAACACCAGGCGCGACGGCCGTTTCCGGAAGATCGAGGTGCGGCTGCCCGGCCGGCCCGACCTCAAGGTGCGCACGCGCTCGGGGTACTACGCTCCGGATGCGAGCAAGCCCGCGGCGCCCACGCGGGCGGCCGCGCCTGCCGCGCCCGCGCCCTCCTTCTCCGTCCCCGCGGCGGAGGCGCGCGCCGTGCTGAGTGCGCCCATCGACGCGGGCGGCATCCCCGTGGCCCTCCGCGCGGACTACGTGGACCTCCCGCCCGCGGGGTCGCAGGTCCTCGTGCGTGCGCAGGTGGATCTCGCGAAGATGCGCTGGCAGGAGGCGGAGGGACGCCACCGCGCGGACGTCGAGCTGCTGGGCGGCGTATTCGATTCCGCGGGCCAGCCCGTGGGCGCGCCCTTCGGCCGGCGCGCCGAGCTCGCGCTCGATCCCAAGGAGTACGAGCGCGCGCTCACCGCGGGCCTTCAGTACCAGCAGCGGCTGGCCCTGCCCCCAGGGCGCTACGAGGTGCGGCTGGTCGCGCGCGAGCGCGGCCTGGTGCAGCAGGGCGGCGCGTCCCAGAGCGTCGACGTCCCCGATCTCAAGGAGAAGAAGCTCGCCATGAGCGGGCTCTTCCTCTCCGCGGCGCCGGCGGGCGGCGCGGCCCCGGTGGAGACGGTCGGGCATCGCTTCAAGCGGGGCGACTCCCTCTCCTTCCAGTTCTACGTGTACAACCCGGCCGTCGACGCGGACGGGCACAGCGACGTCGTGCTCCAGGCGCAGGTGTGGTCGGGCGGCAAGGCGACGGCGGCCTCGCCCGTTCAGCCCGTGCGCCTCCAGCAGAAGGACGGCGTCCCCGTCCCGGAGACGAACGTCATGGGACTGGAGGGCCTCCCCGCCGGCTCCTACGAGCTCCGCGTCGTCGTCCAGGACCGCAAGGGATCGGCCACGACGTTCCGGCGCGTGCCCTTCACGATCGACTGAGTCTCCGTCTCCCGCCGCTGAGGCCAGAGCGGCTTGTCCGCAAACGGAACTCGTCCGTGCCATAAACGGGCACTCGAGGATGCATCGCGGCGGGCTAACTCCGCTTCCGTCAACCGCCAAGGGCCGCCTGCCCCCATCGGCACGGACTTCGCTATGCGGGGGACCATGGACACTCTGCGCCAGGACCTCGCCTACGCGCTCCGACGGCTCCGCCAGGCCCCCGGGTTCACGGTCGTGGCGGTGGCCACGCTCGCGCTCGGCATCGGCGCCAACGGCGCCATCTTCAGCGTCGTGAACGCGGTCCTCCTGCGCCCGCTTCCGTTCGAGGAGCCGGAGCGCCTGGTCCGCGTCTCCCAGATCTGGAAGGGGGAGTCGACGAGCGTGTACTCGCCGCAGAACTTCCTGGACGTGGAGGCGGCCGCACGCTCCTTCGAATCGCTCGCCGTCTTCGACAGCAGCGGGATCACGCTGACCGGACGCGGCCAGCCCTCGCGCCTGGAAGGCACGGAGGTGAGCGCGACGTTCTTCGACGCGCTCCGCGTGCGCCCGGCCTACGGGCGGACGTTCGCCCCCGGCGAGAACGAGCCCGGGCACACCAAGGTCGCCGTCCTGGGCCACGCCCTCTGGCGTGGGCGGTTCGCCGGTGATCCCACCGTCGTGGGCCAGACCGTCCAGCTCAACCGCGAGCCGTACACGATCGTCGGGGTGGCGCCTCCCGGCTTCTCGTTCCCGGACCGCACCGAGATCTGGACGGCCATGGAGTACGACAAGCGCTTCCGCACGCAGAGCCGCGGCGCCTGGTACCTCGGCGTCATCGGCCGGCTCAAGGCGGGCGTGACCATCGATCACGCCCGAGAGGAGGTGGCCACCATCCACGCGGGGCTCGCCCGCGTCTATCCCGATGCCGACGAGGGCGTGGGGGGGACGGTGGCTTCGCTCCAGGAGTCGATGGTGGGCGACTCGCGGCGTGCCCTGCTCGTCCTCCTGGGCGCGGTCGGCCTCGTCCTGCTCATCGCCTGCGTCAACGTCGCCAACCTGCTGCTGGCGCGGGTGGCCGCGCGGGAGGGCGAGCTGGCCGTGCGTACGGCCCTCGGCGCCGGCCGCTTCCGGCTGATGCGCCAGCTCCTCACGGAGAGCCTCACGCTCTCCCTGCTGGGAGGCGCGGCCGGAATCCTGCTCGCCGCCTTCTCGCTCGACGGGCTCCTCGCCTTGCAGCCACAGGGTGTGCCGCGTCTGGCGGAGGTGCGCGTGGACCGCGCAGTGGTCGCCTTCGCGGCCCTGCTCTCCGTGCTCACCGGCGTGCTGTTCGGGGTGTTTCCCGCGCTGCAGATGACGAAGCGGCCCACCGCAGAGAGCCTGCGCGAGGGCAGCCGCGGCGTCCTGGCCGGGCGCGGGCACCGGATGCGCAGCGGCCTCGTGATCGGCCAGATGGCGCTGGCCATGATGCTCCTGGCCGGGGCCGGCCTGCTTCTGCGCAGCTTCACCCAGCTCCGCAGCGTCGATCCCGGTTTCCGCAGCGAGAACGTGCTGACCTTCCGGCTGTCCCTGCCCGACAGCGCGTACAAGGACGACTCGGCGCGCCTCGCCTTCCACGATCGGCTGATGGCGAGGCTGGCCGCGCTGCCCGGCGTGCGCACGGCGGCCGGCATCATGGGCGTTCCCCTGGGCGGCATCCGCTTCAACCTCTCGTTCGAGGTGAAGGACCGTCCGCCCCTCCCGCCCGCCCAGCAGCCGTCGATGGAGATTCGCGTGGTCACGCCGGAATACTTCCGGGCCATGGGCATCCCCGTGTTGCGAGGGCGCGCGTTCGAGGCGCGCGACGGCGCGGGCGGGCCGCAGGTCGCGCTCATCAGCGAGGCGGCGGCGCGCCGGCACTTCCCGGGCGAAGACCCGCTGGGGAAGTTCATCACGCTGGGCTGGGGCCGCGGCGAAGGCAAGCCCAAGGTCGGTGGAGAGGTCGTCGGCATCGTAGGGGACGTCAAGGACAGGGGCCTGGCCGAGGCCAAGGCGCCGGAGA
Organism: Vicinamibacteria bacterium; assembly: GCA_035715025.1. GTDB lineage: Bacteria > Acidobacteriota > Vicinamibacteria > Fen-336 > Fen-336 > AA29. The sequence continues at coordinate 6,997 of DASTLK010000572.1, read as the reverse complement.
TGTACGTGCCCTACGCGCAGAAGCCGACGGAAACGATGGACGTCGTCCTGAGGACGCACGTGGCCCCGCGCTCGATGGTGCCGTCGGTGGAACGCGTCGTGCGCGAGCTCGACCCGGAGCTGCCCGTCGCACGCGTGGCCACCCTGGACGAGGTCGTGGCCCGCTCGATCTCGGAGCCGCGCTTCTACATGGTGCTGCTGGGCGCGTTCGCGGTCATGGCCGTGTTCCTGGCCGCGCTCGGGATCTTCGGCGTCCTCTCGTACTCGGTCGTGCAGCGCTCGCGCGAGATCGGGATCCGGGTGGCGCTGGGGGCGCATCCGCGCGACGTCCTCCGGATGGTGCTCGGGCACGCCGCCTCGCTGGCCCTGGTCGGCGTCCTGGGCGGGCTGGTGGGCGCGGTGGCCCTCTCGCGCGCGATCGGAAGCCTGCTCTTCGAGCTCAGCCCGACCGATCCGTTGACCCTGGGGACCATGGCCGTCCTGCTGGCGTCGGTTGCGCTGCTGGCCAGCTACCTGCCCGCTCGTCGCGCCACGCGCCTCGACCCCCTCATCGCGCTGCGGAGCGAATGACGGCGGCGCGCAGGATGCGATCGAGCCGCGGGAACTCGCGGTCGAGATAGGCGTTCCCGCCCGCGAAGAGCGGCTCCTGGCGTCCGGCGCGAATTCCGCCGCCCGCCGTCTCGCCGTACGTGCTCTCCAGCGCGTCGACGGCCTCCATTCCCGAGGTCACGCGGCCGAAGGGGGCGAAGCCCTGCGCGTCCAGGGACGTGTTGTCGGCCAGGTTGACGAAGACCTGCGTCGTCCGTCCATGGGGGACGGCGAAAGCGAAGGCGACGGTCCCGCGCGCATTGGAGACGCGAGGCGGATCGTCCGGGATGGTGCGGTGGCGCCAGCGCGCGGACACGCGCGGATCCCCGTGGATGCCGAGCTGCGCCCAGCGGCCGGCGACGACGCGGAAGACGCGGGTGTCGTCGTAGTAGTGGCGCCGCACGAGCTCGAGGAAACGGTCCGCACCCAGCGGGGCCCACTCGCGGTGGACCTCGATCCGGACGTCTCCCTTGCTCGTCTCCAGACGCACCTCGAACACGTCCCCCCGCTTCGCGGTGGCCGCGGCGGGCAGGAGGGCAAGGCAAAAGAGGGCGGCCGCGCGGGTCATGCCCTCACGGCGCGGGCGGCACCTTCGCCTGCAGCGCCTGCCATGCGGAGAGCGCGGACTCGACCACGGGCTCGAGCTGCGCGAACCCGGCTTCGGCGTCGGGGGAAGGCGGCGCGTCCGCGCCGTCGACCGCGTCCAGGAGCCGGGTCAGCTTCCCCGCCAGCACACGCAGGGCCGTGAGCCCGGCCGGAGGCGGCCCCGCGGGCGCCGCCCCGAAATCGGGCCCGACCAGGGCCTGGACCTGCCGGTCGAGGTCGGCGGGCCCGGCGGCGGCCAGCCGCTTGTGCGCCGCGTCCGCCGCAGTCACGGCAGCGGCCACGCGCGCGCTCACGGCCTCGATGCGGTGGGCGACAGCGAATTGGCGGGCGTACGCCTCGGGGGTCATGACCACGCGCGGGTCGGCCTCGACGGTGAACGCCTGGGTCTGCCGTCGTCCACCCACGCTGAGCTCGACCGTGTACCGCCCGGGCGGTGCCCACACGCCGTTCGCGTACGGGTCGCTCTCGGCCAGGGCCGTCGGGGCGAGGTAGCGGATGGGCCAGACGAAGCGGTGCATGCCGGGCGTGGTGGAGGGGGCCGCGGGCGGGATCGTCCACTCCGGCGCCACGCGGACCTTCGTGAGATCCGTTCCCGGGAGACGGTCCTCGCTGCTGTACCGTCGCACGACGCCCCCTTGCGCATCGAGGATGCTGATCACGACCGGTCCCGCCGCGGCGCCGAGCACGTAATCGATGTACGCGCCCGCCGGAGGGTTGGCCGCCATCGGCTCGTCCTTCGGGAGGGGCGTGCCCGTGAACCCTGCGGGGCGCAGACGGACGGCGGAGGCGGGTCCGAAGAGGTGGGAGGGCGCGGCCGCGACGGCGGCATCCACCTGACGTAGCGGCGTCACGTCGTCGAGGATCCAGAACGCGCGCCCGTGGGTGGCGGCCACGACGTCGCGGCCGTGCACGTCGAGGTCGCGCACGGACGTCACGGGCAGGTTCAACTGCAGGCCCTGCCAGTGGTCGCCGTCGTCGAACGAGACGTACACGCCTTTCTCCGTGCCCGCGTAGAGAAGCCCGCGGCGGACCGGGTCCTCGCGCACGGCGTTCACGAAGGCCCCGTCCGGAATGCCCGTGGCCGCGCCCGTCCAGGTCTGGCCACCGTCGTGCGTGCGGTATACGTAGGGGCGGAAGTCGTCGAGGCGATGCCGGTCCACCGCGATGTACGCGGTGTCCGGATCGAAATGCGAGGCGTCGATGATGCCGACCTTCGACCAGGGAGAGAGCCCGGCGGGGGTCACGTCGACCCAATGCGCGCCCTCGTCGCGCGTGCGCCAGACCCGGCCGTCGTCGGTGCCGACCCAGAGGTCGTGGTCGGCGAGACGCGAGGGGGCGATGGAGTAGATGACTCCATGACGCCGGCCCGCGCGCGGCTTGTCGGCGGCGGTGGCTTCGTCCAGCGTCGCGGGCACGCCCGGATCCTCGCGGCTGAGGTCGGGGCTGATCGCCGTCCAGTGCCGGCCCCCGTCCTCCGTCCGGAAGAGGCGCTCGCGCGCGAAGTACAGCACGCGGGGATCGCGCCGCGAGAAGGCGAGGGGAAGCGTCCAGGTCGCGCGGTCGACGTCGCGATGGACGAAGGTGGGATCGACGGTCTGCGTCTGCTGCGTGCGCAGGTCGAGCTTCTCCACGCGGCCGCCGTAGATGACCTCCGGGTCCGTGGGATCGGGCGCGATCATGTCGCTCTCGCCCCCCGCCGTGACCTCACGGAAGTTCGTCATGTCGATGCCGTCGATGGTGGTGGTGCGGCTGGGCACACCCGTGGCGCCGGAGTCCTGCTGCGCGCCGTACACCCAGTAGGGGAAGCGCTCGTCGGTGACGACGTGGTACATCTGGCCCGTCGGCTGGTTGTACCAGGAGCTCCACGTCTCGCCGGTATTGAGGGAGAGGACCGCGCCCTGGTCCACGCCGAGGATCCGCCGCTCGGGATGCTCGGGATCGATCCAGATCTCGTGATAGTCGTCGCCACCCGGCGCGCCCTTGGTGGGCACGAAGGTGCGTCCGCCGTCGCGCGACCGGTACATCGCGGTGTTGAGCGCGTACACCGTGTCCGGGTCGCGCGGCTCCACGGCCACGCCGCCGAAATACCAGCCGCGTCCCCAGATGCGACGATCGTCGCTCGTCCGCGTCCAGCTCGCGCCGCCGTCGTCCGAGCGGTAGAGGCCGCCGTCGGTCGCATCCACCATCGCGTAGACGCGATCGGGACGGCTGGGGGCGACGGCGAGGCCGATGCGGCCGGGCTTGGCCGGGAAGCCGTGTCCGGTGAGCGCCGTCCAGGTCGTCCCGCCGTCCGTCGACTTGTAGAGGCCGCTGCCCGGCCCGTTCGACGGCGGATAGACGCTCCAGGGCGGACGCCGCGTCTGCCAGAGCGCGGCGTAGACCACGCGCGGGTCACCGGGACGGAAGGCGAGGTCGATGGCACCGGTGTCCGCGTCCTTGAAGAGGACCTTTTCCCAGCTCCGCCCGCCATCCGTCGAGCGGAAGACGCCGCGCTCGGCATTGGGACCGTAGGGATGGCCCAGGGCGGCCAGGAACACGCGGTCGGGGTTGGCCGGGTCGACCAGGATGCGGCCGATCTGCTGGGTGTCGCGGAGGCCGATGTGCGCCCAGGTACGGCCGCCATCCGTCGACTTGTATGCGCCGTTGCCCTGGGCGATGTCGGAGCGCATGTCCGCCTCGCCGCTGCCGACGTAGAGGACTTTCGGGCTCGACGGGGCGACGGCCAGTGCGCCGATGGAACCGACGGGCTGGCCATCGAAGATGGGGCGCCAGGTGCGGCCGGCATCGGTCGTTTCCCACACGCCGCCGTTGACGCTGCCGAAGTAGAAGTGCTCGCGTTCGCCCGGGACACCGGCCACCGCGAGCACGCGCCCGCCGCGAAAAGGGCCGACGAGGCGCCAGCGCAGCTCCTGGAATTGGGCCGGGTCGACGTGAGCCGGGCCCGGACCCTCGGCGGCGGCGGGGGCGGCCAGGGCCACGGTGATGGCGAGGCTGCGCGCGAACGCGGAACGGGAGGGATTCATGGGATGAGCGCTCCTTGAAGGCGAGTCAGCGCAGGAGGCGCGCCGCGACTTCGATGAGTCCGTGCACCGCGGGCCACGCCTGGCTCCCCATGGTGAGAAAGGCCGCCCCCAGCACCACGCCGGCCCACAGCGCCATCGTCCCGGCGGCGGTGGGGACGGCGGAGGTGTCGGCGGCGACGGCGACCAGCCGCCTCACCCGCACGTCCACGTCGCCGCCGTCGTGCAGGGTGCTGACCGGCAGTCCACCGGCCGCGGCGGGCGCGAGCCGCGCGACCTTGACCAGGCCGGCGGCGAGGGCCAGCGCCGTCTCACGGCACCCTCCGCTCGCCAGCTCATCGGCGCGCGCTTCCGAAGCGCGCGACCATTCCTGCTCGATCGCGCGCGACACGGGAGAGAGCCCGACCAGGTCGGGACACGATCGCATGAGGAGGCGCTTGACGTTGTCCGCCGCCTCCAGGTGCGCACACTCGTGCGCGACCGCGGCCGCGAGCTCGGCGGGCGCGAGCGCCTCCAGGACGCGGTCGGAGACGTACATGCGCGGGTGCTGGACGCCGACGACGGCGAACACGGCCAGCGGGTCGCGCACGCGGTAGACGGGGACGGGCGAGAGCGGCATCGTCAGCGGCTCCGCCCGCGCCATCCAACTCCGGAGAAGCGCGGAGGTGGACGAGAGCGCGCGTGCGCCGCGAAGGAGGCCGTGCAGGACGAGCGCGAGCGCGGCCGCGGCCAGCAGGGCCAGGGGCACGGTGACGCGCTCCCCGGCCTGCGCCGGTTCGAACCGCACGTAGGCGGGCAGCACGAGTCCCATCGCCGCCGCGGCCGCGGCCGCGGAGGGGAGGAGCCGCATGACGAGCAGCGCGCGCGCCCGGGTCTGGGCGCGGGCCGTCCCCAGGGCGCGCAGGATGGCCGGGGCCAGGACGATCACGGCGACGGACGCCGCGGCGTTCACCGCGAAGAACGTGGCGAGCACGATGGCGGCCCCGAAGGCGTAGAACATCACCGCGGCTCCCGGCGGTCGAGCGCGCGCCGCTTCTCGCGCACGAGTCGATCCAGCTCGTCGAGGAGCTGGCGGTCGCGTGCGCCCACCGTGTCCACGAGGTGCGACAGGATGGGGGAGGCTGCCTCTGGTCCCCGCCCCAGCAGCCGCTGCAGCAGGCCCATGACCAGCGAGGACTGGAGCTGCTCGGACGATGCGGCCGCGGAGTAGACGTAGGCGCGCCCGGCCCGCTCGCGCTCCAACACGCCTTTCTTGTACAGGCGGTCCAGCACGGTCATGACCGTCGTGTAGGCCACGGCGTGGTCGAGGGCCGCGCGCGCATCACGCACGCTGGCCCGACCCAGCCGCCACACGGCGTCCAGCACCTGGCGCTCGAGCGTGCCCAGGCCGTGCCGGACCTCCTCGGCGGGCCGGAATCCCCAGAACAGGATGCGGCGGGACATGGTGGGGGGCATTATCTCCCGGTTGATGGTCAGCGCCCGAGCAGGATCAGCACGCCCGCGACGATGGCCAGCACGGATACGAGCATGACCGCGGTCGGAAGGACATAAGGCACCACGCCGACCGCGATCAGGTACACACCCAGCACCGTCGTGCCCAGCCGCCCGATGTTCTTCATCGCCGCCTCCGAGGCCCGAATTATCCGACATCGGGCGCATCATCTTGAGGGGATGACCACCGAATTGCCGGCGCCGCTCCAGATCCGTGCCATCGAGGCGAGCGAGTTCGCCCTGGCCTGGCCCATCTTCCACGCCGTCGTCCGTGCCGGCGACACCTATGCGTACGATCCGGAGATGACGTTCGAGGAGGCCCGCGACCTGTGGACCCGCCCGCCGGCACGATGCTTCGTGGCCAGTCGCGGCGAGGCCGTGGTGGGCGCCTACTGTCTCCGGCCCAACCAGACGGGCCTCGGCGACCACGTCGCGAACGCGGGATACATGGTGGCGGTGGACGCGCGCGGCCAGGGCATCGCCGGCGCCATGTGCGCCCATTCGCTCGACGTCGCGCGCGCGGCCGGCTTCCTGGCCATGCAATTCAACTTCGTCGCCGCCAGCAACGAAGGTGCCGTGCGCCTGTGGCAACGGCACGGGTTCGCGATCGTCGGCCGCGTTCCCGCCGCCTTCCGGCACCGCCGCCTGGGGCCGACGGACGTGCTGGTCATGCACCGGTTTCTCTGAGGGAGACATGAGGTACGAAAGGCGCTTCGCACCCCCGCTGCCTCTCCCGGCCTTCCTGTGGCGGCTGAGTGGCCACTTCGGCGTGGCCACTGCCATCGTCCTGGCTTCGGTCGCAGCGGGGATGCTCGGCTATCACTACTTCGAGAGGCTGGGCTGGCGCGACGCGTTCCTGAACGCGGCCATGCTCCTCGGCGGCGAAGGGCCGGTGGAGGCGCCCTCGTCGCCCGGCGGGAAGGTCTTCGCCGGCCTGTACGCGCTCTATTCGGGCCTCGTGTTCGTGGTCGCGGTCGGCGTGGTCCTCACGCCCGTCCTGCACCGGGTGCTGCACCAGTTCCATTGGGAGGGCAAAGACGAAGACGCGTGACGTGCTTGGAGGGATCGCCGTGCTCCTGCTCGCCGTCCCCGTGAGACTGTTCGCGACCGTGCTCCTGCTTCCCCTGTGGAGGTGGATCGAGGCCCACGTCCACGTCGAAGCGGTGGGACACTCGGGTCCGGCCGACTGGTGCTTCGTGGCGACCTACGTCGTGCTCACGGCGGCCGCAGGGCTGGTCTGGTTCTACCGAGCGAGGCGGACCTGAACGGGAGTCTCATTTGAGAAGCGGTGGG
>DASTLK010000571.1:0-5189 GCA_035715025.1 Vicinamibacteria bacterium | reverse complement strand
CTGTTTGGGCGGCAGGGATATCCCAAGCCGGTGTACCTCCAGGCCGATACCGGTCCTCTCGACGGCACTCTCAACGTGCTGGCCGTCTCGACGACCGACCAGATCCGATTGAAGAACCTCTGGGACCTCGACCTGCGGGTGGCCAAGAGCATCAGGTTCGGCGGCGCGAGCCTCACGCTCGCGGGGGACCTCTTCAACGTCTTCAACGCGAACACCGAGCTGTACCGCAACCCGAGCGCCAGCGGCACGGCGTTCAACCGTCTGGACGAGATCCTGGCGCCACGCATCGCACGTGTGAGCGCCCGCTTCACGTTCTGATGTCGTTCTAGAATCCAACGGGCCCGGGGCACGTGCCCCGGGCCCGTCTCTTCTTCATGGCCTCCCGCCGTCGCCGATCTTCCGCCGCCCCTCCACCGCCTCCGCCGGCCGAACCTTCCTTGCCGTGGTGGCGGCGTCCATCCGTGCTCATCGCGCTCCTGCTCGGCGGCGCCTCCCTCGCCGCCGCGGCCTCGCTGCACACGCGCCGGCCTCCTACCACCGTCACGCGGAAGCAGGGGCTCGACGTCCTGCTCATCACGATCGACACCTTGCGCGCCGACGCCGTCGGCGCCTACGGCGCCACCACGGGGGCCACGCCCAACATCGACCGCCTGGCCCGCCGCGGCGTGGTGTTCCGCCAGGCGCACGCGCACAACGTCGTCACCCTGCCCTCCCACGCCAACATCCTGTCCGGCCGCCTGCCCTTCCAGCACGGCGTGCGCGACAACGCGGGTTTCCGTTTCCCGGCCGACACGCCGACCCTGGCCACGCTGCTGAAAGCGGCGGGGTACCGCACGGGCGCGTTCGTGAGCGCGTTCACGCTCGATTCGCGCTTCGGCCTCGACCGCGGCTTCGACGTGTACGACGACCAGCTCGACGGCCCGGCCGGTCCCCTGGCCTTGCCCGAGCGCCACGGCACCGACACCGTGGCCGCGGCCCAGCGCTGGCTGGCCCAGGGCGACGGGCGCCCGACCTTCTGCTGGATCCACCTCTACGAGCCGCACGCGCCCTACCTGCCGCGGGAGCCCTTCGCGTCGCGCTACGCGGGCACGCCGTACGTGGGGGAGGTCGCGGCGGCGGATGAGGCCCTCGAGCCGGTGCTGCGGCCGCTCCTCGAGACCGCGTCACCGCACACCGTCGTCGTGTTGACGGGCGACCATGGCGAGAGCCTGGGCGAGCACGGCGAGCGCACCCACGGCCTCTTCGCCTACGAGGCCACCCTGCGCATCCCGCTCCTCGTCTTCGCGCCGTCCGTCGTCCCCCCGGCCGTGGTGGATGCGGTGGTGGGCCACGACGACATCGTGCCCACGATCCTCGACGCGATCGCGTCCACTCCACCTCCGGATCTGCCCGGGCACAGCCTCCTGAGCCAGGCGCTGGGCGCGCCGCCTCCGGCCGCTCCCTTGTACTTCGAGGCCCTCTCCGCCGCCGCCAACCGCGGCTGGGCCCCTCTCACGGGCATCCTGCGCGGGGCCGAGAAGTACGTCGAGCTCCCGCTCCCCGAGCTGTACGACCTCAGCGGCGATCCGGGCGAGCAGCGGAACCTCGTCGCGTCGCGATCCGACCGTGTCGAGCGCCTGCAGGCGGACCTGCGCGGATTTCCCTCGGCGGATTCCTTCCAGGCCCGGGCACCCGAAGATCGGGAGACCCGGGAAGCGCTGCGCGCGCTCGGCTATCTGGCCTCGGCGGCGGCCCCTCTGCGCAAGCGCTACGGGCCCGAGGACGACCCCAAGCGGCTCGTTGGCCTCGACACGCTGATGGAGCAGGTCCTGGCGCGGCATCGCGAGGGCGACCTCGACACCGCGCTGGCCCTGTGCCGCGACATCGTCCGCCAGCGGCCGGACATGCCGGCGGCCTGGCTCCAGATGGCCATCCTCCAGCGCAAGCGCGGGGACATGACGGCCGCGATCGAAGCCCTCCGGCGCCTCATCGCGATCGCGCCCCAGGACGCGGGCAACGCCGCCGTGCTCGGCCAGTACCTGACGGATGCCGGGCGGGCCGCGGAGGCCGTCGCCTTGCTCAAGCCGTACGCGGCGTCGGAGCCCGGCCTGGACGTCCTCGTGGCCCAGGGAGTCGCCTTGGCGCGGCTGGGCCGTCTTCCCGACGCGGCCGCGGCGTTGGAGCGCGCGCGCCAGGCGGACCCTTCGAACGCGATGGCGCGCGTGGAGCTGGGCACGGTGCGCCTGCTCGCCGGACAGGACGCGCTCGCGCGCACCGCCTTCGAGGACGCGCTCAAGCTCGATCCCGGTCTCGCCATGGCCCATCATTCGCTCGGCCTGCTCGCGGCCAAGGAAGGCCGGGAGGAGGAGGCCATCCCGCATTGGCGGGCGGCCCTGGAGCGGGATCCCGGCCACGTCGATGCGCTGCTGCGCATGGGGTCCGCGCTGGCCCGGCGCGGCCGCGCCGAGGAGGCCCGTCCGTACCTGGAGGAGTTCGTCGCGCGCGCGCCGCGTCCGCTTTACGAGCGCGAGGCGGTCAACGCGGCGGCTTGGCTACGCACGCACCCGGGCCCCAAGGGATAGTGGCATTTTCGTTCCGGAACGAAAGCGTGTCGCGACGGACACGCTACGAACCAGATTCGAGGGAGCGCTTTTCCGCGGTGAGGGAGAGGACGAACACGCGGAAGCTCTCGACATGCTCACGCTCGAGGGTCGACCAGTCGGCGGTGGCGCGGTCGAAGATGTCCCAGGCCCAGACGTCTCCGACGTCGTTCTTCACGCTGGCCGAAGACCCGCTCAGGGATCGCGTGATGATGCGATAGCCCAGGCCCAGCACGTACAGCCGCAGAAGGAACCGCTCGCCCGTGCTGACGAGGAGGTGGTGGATGAACTTGGAGAGCCCGGCCAGGCTGCTCAGCTGGCTGAGGCGGAAGTTGCGCGGCTTGAGCGTGGGCACGGGCAGGATCGCCGTCGCCATGCGGATGCAGACGCCCATCGCGCGCAGCCGCTTCAGGCGGTCGGGAGTGGCCTCCTCGACCGCGCGATAGGCGAGGCCGGCCAGCCGCGTGGCCTGAGCGAAGTCGGCACGCTCACGTGCGGTGAGCGCACCGATACGCGCACTCTCGACCGCGGCACCATCGCAGAGAACCTGCAGCTCAAGCGCCTCGATGGCTCCCCGCCCCTTGGCGGTGAGCATCATCTCCCAGTCGCGCTCAATGGCTCGCGCGTTGTACCGCCCCAGGATCCAGGTGACGACCAGGGCCAGGAGCGGGGTAAGCCACAGCCAGCTCATACCGTTTCGAGCTGCAGCCTCCTGAGCACGTCGAGGGACAGGACCGGACGCCGCGCCGGGACCCAGGCCGCGTAAGCCCACCAGCCCAGGAGAATGATGTAGGCGTATCCATCCGCCGTGCCGATGAAGCTGCGCAGGTTCTCGAACCCGTAGTCACGCAGGACGTTCAGCAGGGTGGTGAAAATCAAGAGGTAGGCGGCGAAGCCGATCAGGATCGCGCGATGCATCGCGTGCACGGGCACGCGATACCAGGCGATGAGGAGAGTGATGGCCGTGATGATCCAGATGACCGCCGTCTGGAGCTGCGGCTGATAGATCTGGATGAGGTCCTGGTAGCTGGCGCCCGCCGGCACTTTGCTCACGAAGAGGACGGGCACGAAGAAGACCGGGGCGAGTAGGACGCGCACGCGCGCCGCCGCCCCGGGGAACGCGCGGAACGTGCGGTACGTGAGTTCGGCGGCCACGGCCAGCTTCATCGCCTGGAGGAGGTCTTGCATCAACGAATAGAACCAGAGCCGGTAGAACTGCTCGGGCCAGAAGCTCATCAGCGAACTGCACACGAGCGCCGTGACCAGGTACGCCACGAAGCTCCAGCACAGGTGCGCCCGTTTGCGGGCGAAGAGTCCAGCCAGGATGGCGATGAGGGCCAGCTTCATCGCGTGATTGACGAGGAGTTCGGTGCCGCTCATACGAGGACCCCTTTCACGGTCTTCGGGACCTTCTGGCGTGCGATGTCATATCTCTTGAGGCGCATGTAGACGGTGCGACGCGTGACGCCCAGGACCCGCGCCACGCGCGCCAGGTTCCATTCGTTGCGCTTGAGAAGCTCCACGAGACGATGACGCTCGAGCTCGTCGGAACGGATGCCGACGAACTGATCGAGATCACCCGCGAGCGGACGCGGCGACATGGCCACCATGACTGCGGCGACAATGGCGGTAAGGATGAGATCGATTCCTTCGACCGACGACAGCGCTCCTTCCAGGAGGACGACCCCGATGAGGCCGGAGTCTCGCGTCAAAGGAAGGAGCGTTATGCCGTCTGCCGAGACGACCTCGCCTCGTTGCAGAACGAGGCGCTGTGCGGCCACGGCGGAGCGTCCTTGGGAAAGGCGTTCGAGGCTGGCTTGGCGGCTCACGAACACACGGAGGTCCTGGTCGGAGGGGACGAGGACGGCTCCGGCGGTGGCACGCGTGTGCTCCATCAGACGGCCCAATAGGCGGGTAGCCTGGCTGGCGGGCTCGATGGAGACAAGGTCGGCGGCGATGTCTAGCAGGGTGGGCATGGGCGTCACTCTACGCCGGATTTCGCCTACGTCAAGTCGCCGAAGCGAATACCTGAAAAAACCTCTTGCGTCTGTGACCGGGCGCGCGTACAGTTCGCCCGGCGGGTAGCCACAATATATCCGTTTTGACTAGAATACAACCTGGGGATGGCCGGAAGGCCACGCCCACGAAAGGGAGATCGTCATGCTGAGGAACTTCGGGATCTCGTTGCTACTGTTCGGATTGCTCGCGGCTGGTATCGACGGATTCCGCATTCGCGAACGCGTGCGCAACTCACCGACCTCCAGCGCGACGACCTCCGCGGACGATCCCGGCGTGCACATGGCCGAGGCGACCACCAGCATCCCCCCGAGGTAAGGATCCGGCCCGTTTCCTGACGCCATAGGACCCTGAGCTGTCGGCTCGGGTCCCAAGGAACCAGGCGACGAGCGCCGCCGGGAGTCCGCGACAGGCGCTCGCCGCTGGGGAACTACTTCACCGCGTCTTTGAGCGCCTTGAGCGGCCGGATCTTCACGAGCTTGCGTGCGGGCTTGGCCTTGAAGATCGTTGGCTCCTTGGTGAAAGGGTTGATCCCCTTCCGAGCCTTGGTGGCGGCCTTCTTCACCACCTTCATCTTAGCGAGCCCAGGCAGCG
>DASTLK010000570.1:0-5603 GCA_035715025.1 Vicinamibacteria bacterium | reverse complement strand
GCTGATCGAAGGGAAGAACGTCGCCGGTGACGTCCTCAAGCGGCATGGGGTCAGCCGCAACGGACTGCTCGGCGTGCTGCGCGACATCCGCGGCAACCAGCGCGTGACCGACCCCAACGCCGAGGAGCGCTACCAGTCCCTGGAGAAGTACGGGCGCGACCTCACGGAGATGGCGCGCAAGGGCAAGCTCGACCCCGTCATCGGCCGCGACGAGGAGGTGCGCCGCGTGATGCAGGTGCTCTCCCGCCGCACCAAGAACAACCCCGTCCTCATCGGCGAGCCCGGGGTCGGCAAGACCGCGATCGTGGAGGGCCTGGCCCAGCGCATCGTCGCCGGCGACGTGCCGGAGTCACTGAAGAACAAGAAGCTGGTCGCCCTCGACCTGGGGGCGCTGATCGCGGGGGCCAAGTACCGCGGCGAGTTCGAGGACCGCCTCAAGGCCGTGCTCAAGGAGGTCACCGAGGCGCAGGGCGAGATCATCCTCTTCATCGACGAGCTGCACACCGTGGTGGGCGCGGGCGCGGCCGAGGGCTCGATGGACGCCTCCAACATGCTCAAGCCCATGCTGGCCCGCGGCGAGCTGCGCTGCGTGGGGGCCACGACGCTCAACGAGTACCAGAAGCACATCGAGAAGGACGCCGCCCTCGAGCGGCGCTTCCAGCCCGTCTACGTGGGCGAGCCCACGGTCGAGCAGACGATCGCGATCCTGCGCGGCCTGAAGGAGCGCTACGAAGTGCACCACGGCGTGCGCATCCAGGACTCCGCCATCGTGGCCGCGGCCACCCTCTCCCACCGCTACATCGCGGACCGCTTCCTGCCCGACAAGGCCATCGACCTCATCGACGAGGCGGCCAGCAAGCTGCGCATCGAGATCGACTCCGTGCCCGTCGAGATCGACGAGATCCAGCGCCGGATCGTCCAGCTCGAGATCGAGCGCCAGGCCCTCTCCAAGGAGAAGGACAAGGCCTCACGCGAGCGCCTGGGCAAGATCGAGCAGGAGCTGGCGGACCTGCGCGAGAGTGCCTCCGCCCTGAAGGCGGAGTGGCAGCGCGAGAAGGCGGAGATCGAGAAGGTCAAGCAGATCAAGGAGCGGATCGACAAGGTCCGCTTCGAGTTGGAGCAGGCCACGCGCCAGGGCGACCTCAACAAGGCGGCGGAGCTCCGCTACGGGACGCTGCCGCAGCTGGAGGCGCAGCTCCAGGAGGAGGAGAAGCGCCTCTCGCAACAGGACGGCAAGCGGATGCTCAAGGAGGAGGTCGACGCCGAGGACGTCGCGGAAGTCGTGTCCAAGTGGACGGGCATCCCCGTCTCCAAGATGCTGGAGGGCGAGGTCGAGAAGCTGCTGCACATCGAGGACCGCCTGCGCGAGCGCGTGGTCGGACAGGACGATGCCCTCCTCACCGTCGCCAATGCCGTGCGCCGCTCGCGGGCGGGGCTGGGCGATCCCAAGCGCCCCATCGGTTCCTTCCTCTTCATGGGCCCCACCGGCGTCGGCAAGACGGAGCTGGCGCGCGCGCTGGCCGAGTTCCTCTTCGACAGCGAGAAGGCCATGGTCCGCATCGACATGACCGAGTACATGGAGAAGCACGCGGTCTCGCGCCTGATCGGCGCCCCGCCCGGATACGTCGGCTACGACGAGGGGGGCCAGCTCACGGAGGCCGTCCGCCGCCGCCCGTACGCGGTCATCCTCTTCGACGAGATCGAGAAGGCGCATCCGGACGTCTTCAACATCCTGCTCCAGGTGCTCGACGACGGCCGCCTCACGGACGGCAAGGGCCGCACGGTGAACTTCCAGAACACCGTGCTCATCATGACCAGCAACGTGGCCTCCGACCTCATCCAGGAGATGGCGCGCCGAGGGGATTCGCCGGACCTGAAGGACAAGCTCATGGACGCCCTGCGGCTCACGTTCCGGCCGGAGTTCCTCAACCGCATCGACGAGATCGTGACCTTCCGCGCCCTGGGACCCGCAGAGATCGAGAAGATCGTGGACATCCAGATGCGCGACCTGCGCCGCCGCCTGGCCGAGCGCAAGATCACGATCGAGCTCACGGACGAGGCGCGCAAGACGCTGGCCGAGCGCGGCTACGATCCCGTTTTCGGCGCGCGTCCGCTCAAGCGCGCCCTCCAGCGCATGATCGAGAACCCGCTGGCGGTGGAGGTCCTGGCCGGGAAGTTCCGCGAAGGCGACCACGTCATCGTGGACACCCGGGACCGCGAGACCTTCACCTTCCGCAAAGAAGCGCCGGTGGCCCAGCCGGCCTGAGGCCCGAAGCCCCGATCCCGGAGGTCAGCATGTCCGACGACCAGGCCCTGCGCGCACAGCTTCGCCGGATCCTGGACTGGGAAGACGCGCACGCGGGCTTCGACCGTGCCGTGGTGGGACTGCCGGCGCGGCTGCATGGTACGGCCCCGGAGGGTTGGGCGCATTCCGCCTGGCAGCTCCTCGAGCACCTGCGCATCTGCCAGCACGACATCCTCGACTTCTGCCGCAACCCGAAGTACGTCGAGATGGCGATGGAAGACTACTGGCCACGGTCCGCCGAGCCGCCGTCCCCGAAGGCCTGGAGCGCGAGCGTGGCCGCCGTTCGCCGCGACCGCGCGGCGCTCAAGAAGCTCGCCGCGGATCGCGGGGTCGATCTCTTCGCCCGGATTCCCCACGGCTCGGGCCAGACGTACCTGCGCGAGCTGTTGCTCGTGGCCGATCACAACGCCTACCACGTGGGCCAGCTCGTCGCCTTGCGGCGCGCCCTCGGGGTGTGGAAGGACTAGGACCGGGTCATTCGTCCCGCAAGGCCAGGGTCGGATCGACGCGCGCCGCGCGCTCCGCGGGCAGGTAGCTGGCCAGGGCGGCCACGGCGGCCAGGCTGGCCACGGCCTTGACGAACGTGAGCGGATCGCCGGGGCTGAGACCGAAGAGCAGCGCGCTGGCCGCACGCGCGGCCCCCACCGCCAGCACCGCGCCCACCACCACGCCCGCCCCCAGGAGCAAACCGGACTCGCGCAGCACCATCTTGACCACCGCGCGACGATCCGCGCCCAGGGCCATGCGGATGCCGATCTCGTTGCGGCGGCGCGCGACGAGGTAGGACATCACGCCGTAGAGTCCGACGGCGGCGATGACGCCGGCCAGGATGCCGAACGATCCGGTCAGCGTCGCCATCAGCGCTTCCGATTGCAGCGTCCGCCGCACCTGCGACTTCATCGAGTCGAACTTCAGGCCGATGAGCGGATGCACCTCCGCCACCGATCGCGTCACCGCGGGGACCAACGCGGCGGGGTTGGCCGCCGTGCGGATCACCACCTGCAGGAAGGCGTCCGGCTGCGTTTCCTGGGCCGCGGCCAGGTAGGCGATGGGCGTGAACGGCTCGCGCAGGTTGTAGTACTTCGTGTCCTTCACCACTCCCACGACCTGGTACCGGGGCCGCGGCGCGCCCGGCGGCTCCTCGATCTGGAAGGCCTGGCGGAAGGGATCGCGGCCGCCCAGGTACTTGCGGGCGAAAGTCTCGTTGACGATGGCCACCGCCTCGGAGGAGGCGGTGTCGCGCTCGTCGAAGTCCCGGCCGGCCACGAGCGGCGTCCCCATCGCCTTGAAGTAGCCGGGGCTCACACGATTGAAGTTGGGATAGTCCTTCTGGACCTCTCCGCCGACCAGGATCGTCTGGTTCCAGCCGCTCCCGCTGACGGGCAGGATGTCGGCCTGCGCGGCCGCGACCACGCCGGGCAGGCGGCCGAGGGACTCCACGATGCCCTTCTTGATCGCAATCTCCTGCGCGTCGGGGAAGCCCGCGCGCCGCATGTCCAGGCTCGCCCAAAGGACGTCGTCGGCGCGGAACCCGGGATCGACGGTCAGCAGGTTGCGCAGCGTGCCCACGAAGAGGAGCGCGCCCACAACGAGCACGAGCGACAAGGCCATCTGCGCGACCACCAGGCCGCGGCGCAGGCCGAAGCGCTCGCGCGAAGAGGTGACGCCGCGCCCCCCGGACTTCATCGCCGCCGCCGGAGCCACGTGGGTGGCGCGGACGGCGGGGGCGAGGCCGAAGAGGACGCAGGTCAGAACGGCCAGACCGGAGGTGAACGCGAGCACGCGCCAGTCCGTCTCCAGGTCGACGAACAGGCGGTTGCCCTCGGTGCTCAGGAAGGCCACCAGGGACGCGCTGAGCCAGCGCGCGAGCAGGGCTCCCGCGCCCGCGCCGAAGGCGGCGACGAGCAGGCTCTCCGCCATGAGCTGGCGCACGATGCGGCCGCGGGAGGCGCCGATGGCGAGGCGGACCGCGATCTCGCGCTCGCGCGCGCTGGCCCGGGCCAGCATCAGGTTGGCGAGGTTCGCGCAGGCGATGAGGAGGACGAGAGCGGTCATGGCGAGGAGGATCCAGAGGGGCTTCTCGTAGTTGCGACGCAGGGTCGAGACCCCGGTGCCGGCCGGGAACGCGGCCAGCGTGTAGGCAAGATAGGTCTTGGCGTCGCCCACGGAGTAACGGGGCGAGACCGTCGCCTGGAGGATCCCGGGCGAGATCTGCGCGAGCTGCGCGGTCGCGCGCGCGACCGTCCAACCCGGCTTGATCCGCCCGATCGCGGCCAGGAACCACCAGTCGGACTTGTCGAGGGCGGCGTTGGCTCCGTCGACGGTCGGCTCCGCGCAGAGGGGCACTGCGACGTCGAAGCTGCGCCCGACCTCCACTCCGAAGAAGCCGGCGCCCGTCACTCCGAGGATCGGAAACGGATGCCCGTCCAGGCGCAGGGAGCGGCCGACCGCGGAGGGATCGCCTCCCAGCTCGCGCTGCCAGAAGGCATGGCTGATCACGACCCCGGGTGAAGCGCACCCGCGCACGTCCTCCTCGGGCGTCAGGAGACGTCCGGCGGCCGGCCGCACGCCGAGGGTCTCGAAGAACGCGCCGCTGACCCACAGGCCCTCGGCGTAGCGCGCCTCACCTCCGTCGGAGAGATCGAACCGCGACGTACTCCAGGCCGTGAGCCCCGAGAACCCTTCGGCCTTGTCGCGGATCCCCTCCCACAGGGGATTCGTGAGCTGCGGGTAACGGCCGGTGAAGCGGCCGGTGGCCGCCTTCCGGTCCGCGATGCGGACCTCGACCAGCTCCGACGGGTCCTTCACCGGCAGGGTCCGGATCCGCACCGCGTTCAGGAGCTGGAAGATCGCGCTGTTCGCGCCCACGCCCAGGGCCAGCGACAGCACCGCCACCGCCGCGAAGCCCGGATTGAGGCGCAGCACGCGCGCGCCGTAACGAAGGTCCTGCCACAGCACGTCGACGATGCCGACCGTGTTCATGAGATAGATCTCCTCGCGGATGCGCAGCGGCTCGCCGAGCTTGCGCCGGGCCGCTTGCCGCGCCTCGTCCGGAGGCAGGCCGCGGGCCACGTTCTCGTCCGTTTCCATCTCCAGATAGGACTCCAGCTCGCGCGCGCGCTCTTCGTCCCAGCGGCGCCGGCGGAAGAAGCGGGTCCAGCTCATCTCTCTTCCGACGGCGGACGGAGGACGCGGTCGATCGCGCGCACGAGGTCGTCCCAGCGGCTGGTCTGCTCGACCAGCTTCTTCCGGCCGGAGGGAGTCAGCCGGTAGTAGCGCGCGCGGCGGTTGTTCTCGG
>DASTLK010000569.1:0-2216 GCA_035715025.1 Vicinamibacteria bacterium | reverse complement strand
GCTCGAGCTGGAGGCCGCTCCTGAGCTGGACTTCTCGGGCTCGGTGAGCCCGATCCTCGAGGCGACGCCGCCGCCCGCGCCCGTCGAGCCGGTCGTCGAGTTCGACCTCGGCGTCGATGCCACGCCCGTGGTCGAAGAGGGGCCCTTGGACCTCGCGCTCGAGCCGGAGGCCGTGCCGCTGGTCGAGGTGGAACCCGTCCCCACAGCTCCCGTCGCTCCCGCTGCCATTCCGGAGCTCGCGGAACCGGTCGTGGACCAGGACCTGTTCACGGGCGAGTTCGAGTCCGTGGAGACCGTCGTCGAAGCCGAGCCCACGGCGGAGGAGGAACCGGTGTCGGATCCGATGTCCGACAGCCGGTTCGCGGACGAGCTGTTCTCGGTCCTCGAGAACGCGTTCCCGGGTCCGAGCGAGCAGGTGCCGGACGGCGCCGGGGCCGCGCCCAGCGGGGGCGCGCAGATCGTGGTGAGCCCGCTGTTCAAGGACTTCTCGGTCGAAGAGCTGGTGGCCGTGATCGCCGGTCTCAAGCTCCTGACCTTCGAGCGCGGCAAGGTCATCCTGCGCGAAGGCGAGCCCGGCAACAGCCTCTACATGCTCACGTCGGGAGCGGTGAAGGCCTTCGTCAAGCGCGACGGCAAGCAGGTCCCGATCGCCGAGCTGGAGGAGGGCGCGTTCTTCGGTGAGGGCTCGATGCTCACCGGCAAGCCGCGCACGGCGACCATCGTCGCCACCGAGCACTCCGAGCTCCTGGAGCTGGACCGGCCGACGCTGGACGCCATCACCCAGACGCATCCCCACGTCTGGGACGTCCTTCAGGAGTTCGCGAACCAGCGCACGGCGAAGAAAAGCTGACGGACAACGATGGCTACGGAGCCATCGTTTCTTGCGGCGTGATGGCCACGATCGAGTCGCAGCGCGCCAGCGGACCCTCTGGAGCCGCAGGCCTGGCCGCCATGGTCACGGCCGGCGACGCCTTTCCGGGCGACGCCGCGCCCACCGCGGCCGGGGCCTCGGTCGCCACGGGCACCGGCGCGGAGCAGGTCACGCGCACGCGCATGCCGGGCTTGACGCCGCTCAGGCTGGCCGCCGCGGACGGCTCCACGCGGAGCGTGCGGTCCCCCGTCTTGAGGTTGCTCGCCTTCGCCACCCCCGCCGGCACGTCGCCCTCGCGTAGCGTGATGCTCGGAGCCGCGGTGTCGATCGTTACGACCTCCACCGCGATCGAGGGGCCGGCGGGGGACGGCGCCGCTGCCACCGTGGTGGGCGGGGGGACGGAGGCGGTGGAGGCCGGCGGTTCGTTCGAGCCGCCGCAGGCCGCGGGCAGCAGGAGAAGGGGAATCAGGAATCGTCGTTTCATGGCGTTGTCCTCGCGGGAGGCCCGCGGCGGCGCGCCGCGCATATCCCTTCTTCGATCGTAGTCAGGTTTCTCGGACGCGGGCGGAAACGACCGCGGATTGCTCGCCGGCCTCAGGGGCCGGGAGCGGGGGCGGCGGATTGGCCGGCCCCGCCCCGCTCACGCTGCGCGGCGCGGAGCAGGGCGACCGCGGTGTAGACCACGACCACGATGACCAGCCAGCGCACGGCCCCCAGCGGCAGAGCCCACACGCCGTACGCGGCCAGCAGGACGGCGGGCAGTCCACCCAGGGCCAGGCCGACGGCCGCGGAAAGGGCGTAGCGCCCTTCGCGGATGAACCGCACGGAGCCGACGGGCATGAGGAACGCGCACGAGCCCATCATGATCGGGAATGCCACCTTGGGATCCATTCCGAGCAGCGACACCAGGATCATGCACGGCGCGTAGAGGCCGATGCCGAGCGTCATGAGCGCGCCGAGGACGAAGTTGACGCCGACCGCCACCGCCAGGCGGACGCCGGACAGCCCGACCGCCTCTCCGCCCAGAGGGACCAGCCCGAGCTGCGTCATCAGCATGAGGCCGGCCGCCGCCAGCAGCGCCGAGCCCATGCCGCGCTGGACGCGCGCGCGGCTCCAGCGCGACACGACGCCCGCGCCCAGCCAGGCTCCGGCCACGGCGGCCGCGATCATCGCGCCGAGCGTCGGCATGGCGACGGCGACGATCGCGATGTAGATGAAGGCCTGGGTCACCGAAGGCACGGTATGGCCGACGTTGAGGGTGCCCGGGATCAGCTCGTCGGGCACGGCCCCCAGCACGCGGAAGAGCGACGTCGTGGTGGCGAAGGACCCGATGCCGAGCGTGTCG
>DASTLK010000568.1:0-8488 GCA_035715025.1 Vicinamibacteria bacterium | reverse complement strand
CAGATCGACCGTCCGGTCATGCGTGTGCTCCTGCATTCCGCTTCTGACTACACTGAGCCGCCCGCACGCTCGCGCGCCACCGGGCTCCCAAGATTCGAACGCGCGAACGTTACCGTCCGCCCGCCGACCTGTCAATGAACGGAACGGAAACCGCGCCGCCGGCGCCGGCATCGGGTTCTCGTAGCGCGGCTCGCACCGCTTGGAGCGTCGTGGTTTGCGGCCTCGTGGTGACGGGGATCGCTTTCCGCCTACCGACGATGCCTCTCACGCCCGATGTCGAAGACTCCGTGCTATTCGTCCGCGGTGTCGTCCGTCATTCCATCGCCGAGATGCGCCCCCACTGGCCCGGCTACCCCGTGTACATCTGGCTCGGAAAGCTCCTCACCGCGGCCACCGGCGATCCGATCCTGGGTCTTCACCTGCTCTCGGCCGTCGCCTCCGCGCTGACGGCGTGGCCGCTCGCTCTGGTGACCCGGGCCTGGGCGCGTTCGCTGGGGGCGTCGGCAGAGGCGGCGGGATGGTGCGGATGGGCCACGGCTGCGCTGTGGCTGGTGACCCCGATGGCGTGGGTCACGGGCGCGCAGATCGTCAGCGATCCCCTCGGCCTGCTCTTCGGTGCCGCGCTCCTCGCCTTGTGCGTGGCTGGCGAGGGCAAGGGCATGGGGCCCTGGATTGGCGCGGCGTTGCTCGGTGGCCTGATGGTCGGCGTTCGGCTCGTCAACGTCACGATGCTCGGGCCCCTGGTGGTGGAGTGCTGGAGGCGCCGCGGGGAGAGATGGCGCGGTCGGCATGTACCCTTGGTCCTGCTGGCCGCCGGAGCCGCCGGAGTGCTGCCCTGGCTGGCCTGGCTCGCGGTTCGTGATCCCGGCTCCCTGCTCCACAGCGGTCACGAACATGTTGCCGGACACTTCAAGCGCTGGGGTGAGTCTCTCTGGACCGATCGCCATCCCTTCACGCGACCGTTCCGGGCCCTGCGCACGCTGGCCGTCTACGGCCTGGGGGCCGGGTGGTCAGATCGGCTGGGCGTCGTGGTGTCCGCGGCCTGGCTGACGGTCCTGGCCATGGCCACCGCGCGCGGGAGATGGCAAAGCCCCGTGTCGCGCCTGGTCGCGCTCTGGGCCCTGCCCCACCTTCTCTATGTGTTCGTCGCCCACGACATCGAGTACCCGCGATACGCGCTCTCGGCGGTCGCGCTCCTCAGCCTCGTCGCGGGATTAGCGCCCCTCCGCTTCGGCCGCGCGGGGCGGGCCGCCGTCATCGTCGCCGTCGCCGCGATGGCGGCGGTCAGCGGGCCGCTGGCCGTCCGGCAACGTCGCCAGCCCCCCGTCGAGATCCGCGCCGCGCAGTTCCTGGCCGGCCGGCCCCACGCCGCCGTGGTTGTCGTGGAGTATCCTGCCTTGCCGTTCTTTCTCGAAGCGGTGGATGCGGGGATCGGGTCGGTCGAGGCTCCGGCGGAAGACCTTCCACGCTGGCAGGCGGCGTGGGCAGCGGAGGGCCGCGAGATCTTCGCGACGGAGCCTCCTCCCCAGGATCCCGGGGGCTGGATGCCCGTCGCGCGCTTCTGCCGCGATCCGCGAATCAATCCCTACCTGGGTCACGACCTCTGGCTCTTCGCGCCCGTGTCCAGCGCGCTGGCGCACGCCGGACCCATCACGGCATGCGACGAGGACTGACGAGCTACGTGTTGACGGTCAGGTACGTGTAGCCTTCCAGCGCTTCCTCGTACCGCCGCATGAGCCGGCCCGATTCCGCCGGTGTCAGTCGCCGGTCGCGCAGCGCGGTTTCCGCCGCCCGCCGCACGCGCGACATGAGGTCGTCCTTCGAGTACTGGACGTAGGACAGCACCTCCGCCACGGAGTCGCCTTCGACCACGTGCTCGACGCCGTAGTCGTCGCCCTGGATGCGGACGTGCACGGCGTCGGTGTCGCCGAAGAGGTTGTGCAAGTCGCCCAGGATCTCCTGGTAGGCGCCGGTGAGGAAGCTGGCCACGTAGTACGGCTCGCCGTTGAGCGGGTGCAGGTCGAGGTAGTGCTTGACGTCGCGGAGATCGATGAACTGGTCCATCTTGCCGTCGCTGTCGCAGGTGAGGTCGGCCAGGATCGCTCGTCGCGTCGGGGCCTTGTTCAGGCGGTCGATGGGCATGGTGGGGAAGAGCTGGCGCACGGCCCAGTGGTCGGGCAGCGACTGGAAGAGCGAGAAGTTGCAGTAGTAGGTATCGGCGAGGTGCTTCTCGAGCCCTTCGAGCTCGTCCGGCACGTAGGGCAGGTCGCGCACGATCTTCAGGATCTTCTCGATGGTGGCGTAGAAGAGCTGCTCCACGCGCGCCCGCGCCTTGAGGTCGAGGATCCCCAGGTTGAAGGCGGTGACGCCCTCTTCCTTGAGGGTCAAGGCGTCGTGGTACGCCTCCTGGAAGTTCTTGCGCGAGATGCCCTGGTAGGTCTCGTAGAGCTGCTGGATGACGCGGTGCTCGTCCTTGGCCAGGGACTCCGGGATCTGGCCGAGCAGCATCTGGGTGGTGTCGAGGACGTTGAACACGAGCACGGAGTGGTGCGCGGTGAGGGCGCGGCCCGACTCCGTCACGATGTCGGGATGGGGCACGTTCTTGGCGTTGCAGGCTTCCGCCACCTGGCTGACGATGTCGGACGCGTACTCCTGCAGCGTGTAGTTCACCGAGGAGTGGAAGTTGGTCTGGCTGCCGTCGTAGTCCACGCCCAACCCGCCGCCGCAGTCCATGTAGCGCATGTGGGCGCCGAGGGCGTGCAGCTCGACGAAGATCCGGCTGGCCTCGCGCAACGCGTCCTTGACCGCGCGGATGGCCGTGATCTGGGAGCCGATGTGGAAGTGCAGGAGCTGCAGCGAGTCCAGCATGCCCACGCCGCGCAGCTTCTCGACCGTGTCCACGAGCTCGCTGGTGGTGAGGCCGAACTTCGAGCGGTCTCCCGTGGACTCCACCCACTTGCCCGCGCCCTTGGTGGCCAGGCGCGCGCGCACGCCGATGATGGGGGTGATGCCCAGGTCGCGGCTGGCCGCGACGATCGTGTCCACCTCGGCCACGCGGTCCACCACGATGATGACCTTGCGCCCGAGCTTCTGGGCCAGCATCGCCGTCTCGATGTACGCGCGGTCCTTGTAGCCGTTGCAGATGATGAGCGCTTCCGGGTTCTCCTGCAGGGCGAGGGCGACCAGGAGCTCCGGCTTGCTGCCCGCCTCGAGCCCGAGGTTGAAGGGCCGGCCGTACTCGATCAGCTCTTCGACGACGTGGCGCTGCTGGTTGACCTTGATCGGATAGACGCCGCGGTAGCTGCCCTTGTAGTCGTTCTCGGCGATGGCCTGCTGGAAGGAACCGCAGAGCTGCTCGACGCGCGTGCGGAGGATGTCGGAGAAGCGAATGAGGATCGGGAGGTTCAGGCCCCTTTCACGAAGGTCCTCCACGAGCTCCTTGAGGTCGATCGGGTGGGAGCCGGCTCCCGCGGGTGTGACCTGGACGTGACCGGCTTCGTTGATCGAGAAGAAGTCCCGGCCCCAGCCGCCGACGTTGTATAGCTCGAGAGAGTCCTTGATCGTCCAGGCCCGGAGCTCGGTTTGCAACTCTGCTGGCCACCTCCTTCGCGCGATGGCGCGAGGAGGTCATTGTCGGGCCAGGAGTTGCGAGGGTCAAGCGAAAAGGAGTGCGTCTAACTCTGACCGGGACGGACTCCGAGCTCGGAGTCGATGATCTCCTGGAACTGGTCCGCGCTCCGGACACCGCGCAGGCGGCGGCCATTGATGAAGAAGGTCGGGGTGGATTGGACGCCGAGCGTCTTGCCCTCCTCCGAGGAGTCGAGGATCGCCTTGTCGTGGCGGTCGGAGGAGAGGCAGGCCTGGAGACCCGCGCGATCGAGGCCGAGAGAAGCGGTCCGGCGCAGGAGATCCTCGTCGGTCCAGTCGCCGGGCGCCTCCAGGAGGTTGCGGCGGTAGTCCCAGAACTTCCCCTGGTCGGCGGCGCACTGGGCCGCGCGCGCCACCGCCATGGAGCGCGGCCGCCCGAGCAGGAAGTCGCGGTGGACGAAACGCACCTTGCCCTTGTTGCGCGCCAGCACCTCGTCCACCACGCTCTGCGCCTTCTGGCAGAACGGACAGAGGTAGTCCGAGAACTCCACGATCGTGACCGGAGCCTTTTCCGGCCCCAGGGCGCGGGCATCGGCGGGGATCGGCACCTCGTTGCGCGGCTGCGGGAGGCTGACCACCACCTGGGCCTTGCCGCGCAGCTGCGCCAGGTAGGCCTGGGCGCGGTCCACGGAGCGCTGCTGCAGGATCGATTGCTCGATCTGCGGCGTGAGCTCGGCCAGCGTGCGGCCTCCGACCCGGTCCTTGTTCCGGTCGTACAGCTCCTTCACGTCCGCCTTCGTCGGGGGCGGCACCTTGGCGTCGACTTCGCGCTTCATCAGCTCGTCACGGGAGATCCCCTGCGCCGTCGCCTGCGCGTCCATCAGGCGCTCGGTGATGAGCTCGTCGAGCGCGTTGTGCCGCGCTTCGTACTCTTCGTCCCGGATCTGCTGGAGGCTGGTCTGGGCGCGCGCGTCCACATCCTTCTGTGTGATCACGTGGCCGTCGACGCGCGCCACGACGGCTTGCGGGTCTCCGCCTTCCGCGGAGGACGGCGGAGCAGAGCGGGCACGTCCGCAGGCGCCGGAGGCCACGAGGGCAAGGGGGAGCAAGGACACGACGGTTCGGCGAGCGATCATCCGGCCAGCGTAGCCGGGCGCCCCCGTCATGGTCAAACGCCGCCGCCGCCGTTGTGCGGCGCCGCACGTTGGGCGAGACTCCGCGGACCATGAAGGCGGACCGGCGGTGGGCGGCCCTGGCAGGGATCGCGTTGCTCCTCCTCGCCGCCCGCCTTCCCCTCCACCTCGTGACCTGGGCCCTCCCCGTCTCCAACGACGACGCGATCCCGCTCCTCATGGCCCGCCACGTCCTGCGCGGCGAGCTCTCGACCATCCTCTGGAACCAGCCCTACAACGGCACCCTCGATACCTACCTGCTCGCGCCAGGGTTGAGCGTCGCCGGCCATCACGCGGTCTTCCGCATCTACGAAGCCGTCTGCGGCATCCTGCTCGTGGTGGCGGCCGCCGCCTGCGCCGGTCGGCTGCAGGGACGGACGGCGGCGTGGGCCGCGGCCGCGCTGGCCGCGGTCGGGATGCCCTATATGGCCCTGATGGCGGCGACCGGGCCCACCCCGAACTTCCTGATCCCCCTTCTCGTCTCCGTGCCCGTCCTGGCCGGGTTCCGCGCTCTTGGCGATCCTTCCCGGCCGCGCTCCTGGTGGCGGGGCGGCGGGTTGGGCCTCGTCTGCGGCCTGGCCGTCTGGAATTCCGCGCTGGCGATCCCCGCGCTGGCCGGCGCCGCGGCGGGACTGGCGGCGGCCGGATGGCGGCCACGCGCTCGTGCCATCGCGGTTTTTGCCGCCGGATTGGCTCTAGGCGCGTCGCCCCTGGCCGTGGCGCGCATCATCCACGCCTCCGCCTCGAGTCCGGTCACCGCCCTCCGTCCCCGCTGGCTGTGGATGTCCGGAGCGCGCGACCTGATGCGCGCCGCCGGCGGACTCTTCGGCCTGCAGGTGCCGCTGGTGGTCGACGGGCCCGAGCGGGCACTGCTGCCCACGGCGGCGGCGGTGGCCCTCGGTGCCGGCCTGGCCCTTCTCGTCGTCGCGGGAATACGCGATCGCCGCGCCCTGCCTCTCCTCGGCTGGGCCGCGGCGCTGTCCGCCGGCTTCGCGCTGAGCCGCCGGACGGGGGGCGACGAGGTGCGTTATCTCTATGGCCTCACCGTGCCCGTGCTCGCGCTGGCGGGCGCGGGAGCGGCCCGCCTGGGCGCGCGCGCACCCGTGGTCGCCGCCGTCGGTGCCGTCGCAGTGTCCGTGCCGTGGCTGCTCGGCCAGCGCGTCCTCACCGCGACGTGGCGCAATCCTGAGCACGCGAGCCTGGCGTGGCAGGTCCCGCCCCTGGAGCCGGTGCTGGGCAGTCTTCAGCGCGCCGGCGTGCGCAGCGGATACGCGAGTCTCCAGTTCGCCGCGCGGCTCCCGCTCGAGTCAGGCGAGGCGATCGTGGCGAGCCAGGCCTGGAACGAGAGGATCCCCGGCGACCCGCTGCGGTTTCGCGACGAGGTGGACCTCGATCCGCGCGCGGCCTGGGTGCTCTCGTCCCGCTTGTCCCGAGGCATGCCGCGCGCCGGCGGGTTCCGGGAACTCCTGGCTGCGCTCGGTGGGGCATGGCACGAAGACGTGGCGGCCGAGTTCAGTATCTTCCGCGCCTTCCGGCCGCCCTACGACGAGACGCGACCCGTCCCCGCCGGCGAGATGGAGATCCGCGCGCTCGACGGCTCGGTCCTGCCCGACGCGGTGCGCGATCGAGACCCGCGCACGGCATGGACCTCCCCGCAGGGGATCGGCCGCGGCTCCGGTCTGATCATCCGCGTCCCTCCCCGTCGCCTCTCGGCCCTCGTCCTGCGCGTACCGCTCGACCCGACGCCCCTGGCCGCGCGCTGGGTGTGCGAAGCGGACGGCGTGGTCGTGGCCAGCGGTCCCCTGAGCCACACCCTGCAGTGGGTGAACGGGGCGCCGCGCGCGGGGCGGCAGGCCCTGCTCACGGTCGTGCTGCCCGGCACGAGCGCGAGCGAGGTCCGTCTCATCTTCCAGGACGCGGGTCCGCCGCTCGGCGTCGGCGAGGTCTTCTTGTATGGACCCGACGAAGGAGCGCGGCCGGCGGATGGCGCCGCCGCCGCGGAGAGCGCGTACGGCGCGGCCCGCCGCGGATCCTGGGACGAGGCGGTGCGGTTGTACGGGGACGCGCTCCGCGCGGAGCCGGATCGCGCGTCGTATCACGCCTGCCTGGCGCGGGCGGAGTGGCGCGCGGCGCGCCGCCGGTACTTGGACGTGGAGAGTCTGGATGATGGGGGCGCGGAGCTGGTGGAGCGCCGGTAGATCCGCGCGGCAGAAGCTCGACGACCGCGCGGCAAGAGCTCGACGACGGACCTGGCCACAAGCCTCTCATCTGGTAACCGTGTGAATCGCTTCCGTTGTTGTCCTGTGGCGCTCGATCTTTTTTTCTGACGTCAAATGTTTCGGACCCGGGTTTCCGAGCGCGCGACGCGTTCCGCTCAGAGCCCGCTTCTGCAGCGGCCGCTGCACCGCGTCTGCGCCTCTCTGCGCTCTTTCCGCGCCGAAGGAACCATGCGCGCGGAATCTGGTTCGACACGACGCTCCTGACGCGCGCCAGAGCCGTGGCCGCGGCCCGAGAATCACCGTGATACACCGAGTGTATGAACACGAACATCCTCGCTCTCGCCTCCAGCCTCTCGGATCAGGATCTCCTCACGCGCGTCGTCGTCCTCGCCGGCAACGAGCGGGACGCATCCGTCGAGCTCGTGGCCCACCTGGCTGCGCTCGACGCCCGACCCGCCGCCTTCGCCGCCGAAGGTCACGGTTCGCTCTTCACCTACTGCACGGAAGTGCTTCGGCTCTCCGAAGACGCGACCTGCAACCGCATCCAGGCGGCTCGAGCCTGCCGAGATTTTCCGGTGATCCTCGACCTGCTCGCCTCCGGCGCGATGTCCCTCACCTCCGTCCGGATGCTGCGTCCGCACCTGACGCCGGAGAACCACGAAGCCGTCCTCACCCGGGCCTCTGGCCGGAGCCGGCGCCAGATCGAAGCCCTGATCGCGGAGCTGGCGCCACGACCCGATGTCCCCTCTTTCCGTGCGGAAACTCCCAACCGCTAGGCCCGCGCCCACGCTCGTGCCCGCGGCTCCGTCGCCGGTGCCAGGCCCGGAGGCGGCCACGCTTGCGTCTCCCCAACCGCCGCCGCCGATCAGCCCTCCACCGCCGCTACTGACGACGCGTCGTCCGATCATCGAGACGACGTCGCCCGAGCGCTACCGTGTCCAGTTCACGATCGGCAAGGAGAGCCACGAGAGACTGCGGCGCCTCCAGGCCCTTCTCCGCCGCGAGATCCCGGACGGGGATCCGGCCGCGATCTTCGATCGCGCGCTCACCCTGCTGCTCGAGAAGGTGGAGAAGGCCAAGCTCGGGGCCGCCGCGAAGCCGCGACCGCGCGCTATCCGCCGCGGGGCGGATAGGCAGCTTCGAACACCCGTTGTCGCTTCGCGGGATGTCCCGATGCACATCAAGCGAGCGGCGGAGCGCCGCGATGGAGGTCAATGCGCCTTCGTCTCCAAAGGCGGACACAGGTGCACGGAGCGCACCTTCCTCGAGTTCCATCACATCGTGCCCTACGCCCAGGGAGGATCGGCTACCGTCGAGAACATCTCGCTCCGCTGCCGGCGCCACAACCAGTACGAGGCCGATCTCGTTTTCGGCCCTCACGGTGCCTCGGTCATCCGCGAGGCGCGCGGTTCTCAGGAACCTGCGCGACGAGTGATCCCCATACAGGTTTTCGAATGACTCGGTTAACAGATAGGAGGTTCGGAGCGGGATCGGTCGTCCCCGGCAACG
>DASTLK010000567.1:0-7360 GCA_035715025.1 Vicinamibacteria bacterium | reverse complement strand
AAGCTCGGGATCAGGATCAAGGCCAGGACCGCCGTGACCACGGCCGCGGCGACGCGCGCCCGGCCGCTCATCCGCGCCAGCTCTCCCTGGCGCCACGCCGTCCATCCGACTCCCGCGATCAGGAACACCACCGGCATCACGGGCAGCCGGTAGCGCGCGAACCCGTGGGTCACGATGTGGATCAGGTTGTAGTAGGCGAGGAACGAGGCGAGCAGCACGGCGGGCCGCGACCAGCGGAGGCGCGTCACACCCAGTGCGAACAGCGCTAGCACGACGACGTAGGGGCCGAGGATCAGAAGCGCGACGGCCAGCGCGAGGGTGGGGGCCACCGGACCATAGGCGCCGCGCTTGATGTGGATGAGCGCGAGGCTGTCCGCCTCCCACAGCCGCGGCATCTCGTCGCGCACCTTCTCGAAGATCCACCAGGGCTGGCGGTCGCGGATGGCCTGCAGGCCCATTCGCATCGCGTACTGGTACTGCTCGACGCGGCCCTGCACGGCGTCCACCATCTCGTACGTCTTGTCGCGCTCGATGAGCAAGTTCCCCTGGAGGAGGTTCTGGCCGCCCGCGGTGGAAACGGGCACGAAGGCGTGGAACACGGCCCAGTTGCGGTACGTCCAGGGCGCGACGACGAGCAGGGAGGCGACGAGGAAGGCCGCTCCCCGCGCGCGCGCCCCCGCCCGCGGCGACAGGGCCAGCCACAAGGCCGCGAGGGGAATGAAGTAGAGGACGGTCTCGCGCGTGAGGACCGCGACCCCCCAGAGCATGCCCGCGGCGGCGGCGCGCCCGAGCCCGTCCACCGCGTCCGCGGCCAGCAGCCGCTCGATCCCCCACCACAGCAGCACCATGAACACGGTCTCGGACCAGAAGTGCACGGAGAACCAGATGAGGTCGGGATACAGCGCGGTGACCACGGCCGCCCACAGACCCACGCGCGATGAGAACGCGCGCGCGCCGGCCAGCCCGGCCGCGGGGACGAGGAGAGCCCCGATCGCCGCCTGCGTCCAACGCGCCGCTTCGAACGTGCCCGACAGGCGGTAGAGCACGGCGAGGAAATAGGGATAGACGGGCGGATAGAAGATGAGGTGGATCCGCAGCGGCGAGAAGTGGACGCGCGGGCTGCTGAGGTTCAGCGCCCAGTCCGTCCACGTCCTTTCGTCTCCGACGGGATGGGTGGCGGGCTCGAGGACCACGAAGGCCAGTCGAACCACGAGCGCGGCCAGCGTCACAACGGCGAGACGGCGTCCGATCCGATCCACGTCGTCGGGAGGCGCATCGTGGGAACTCACCATCGGTTGGCGGCGACGTTAGCACGACATGGCCGTTCGGGAACACCGCCCGGCGATCGGGAACTCCGCCACCCGGCAGGGCCCGTTTCGCGCACGGCCGATCGTTGGGGCCGACCACCTAAACAACGACAGCACCAGGGGATGAGGCAGATACCCCGGCGCGGGAGGCGCCGGTACGCGCGTTGCTCAACAGGGCTGCGTGCCGCGATGCGCGGCGAAGGAGAACGCGGTGATGATGACGCTGCAGGCGGGAGGGGCGACGGAGAATCCGAGCCCGTCCGGACGGACGTTCGTCGTCGTGATCTCCCCCTTCGACTTGAGCGGGGAACTGGGCCTGACCGTGCTGTGGCGCAGCGACGTGCAGCGGGTGATGGTGACGACGGTGGAGGCGGCCATCGAGGTCGCCCGCGTGCGGCCCGCCACCATGTTCGTGGTGGGCGGGTTCGAGCCCGACGTGGCCGCCCGGTGCCTGCAGCGTCTGCGCGCGGACGCGGCCACGCGCCACAGCGCGCTCGCCGTGCTCTGCCCGATGTCGGCCCTCGAGGAGGAGCAGCCGCTGCGCGCGGCCGGCGCCAACGTGATACTGCCCACTCCCGTCGACCCCGAGTTGTGGGACGGCCGGCTCGACCAGCTCCTCCGCGTGCCCCTTCGCCGGTCGACGCGGATCCCGGTGCGCCTCACCGTGTGGTCGCGCCGCTCCGCCGAGCCCGAGCCCATCGAGGGCGTGATGCTCAACGTGAGCGTACACGGCATCCTGCTCGAGACCTCGGTGCCGCTGCCCGTGGGCACGCGCTTCGACCTGTCGTTCCGCCTCCCCCGTGACGCTTCCGAGGTCCACGCCATCGGCCGCGTGGTGCGCGAGATCGCCGACGTCGCCTCGCCGCGCGCGGGCGTCGAGTTCGTGGTGCTGCGCGCGGACGGCCGTGACCGCATCGCCGCCTACGTCGAAGGACGCCGGCGGCCGCGGCGCAGCCTGAGCGCGGAGCAGGAGACGAGCGACTTCGAGGCCGAGCTCCGCGCCCTCAGCGCGCGCGAGTCCGCCATCCTCGACTCCGCGCTGGACTCGATCCTGGTCCTCGATCAGGAGGGCCGCATCCGCGAGTTCAACCGCGCGGCCGAGCAGACCTTCGGGTATCGGAAGGCCGAGGTCATCGGCCGGCCGGCCAGCGAGACGATCGTCCCTCCCCGCCTGCGCGAATCGCACCGCCTCGGCTTCCTCCATCGCCAGCCGGGCGTGGACGACCTCGGCCTCAATCGGCGGACGGAGACCGTCGCCCTGCGCGCGGACGGCCGCGAGCTGACCGTCGAGCTGGCCGTGACCGCCGCCCTCGACCACGGCGTCAAGGTCTACACCGTCTACATGCGCGACATCACCGACCGCAAGCGCATCGAGCGCGAGCAGGCGGCCGAGCACGCGACCCTGCGCATCCTGTCGGAATCGGCCAGCCTGGCCGAGGCGGCGGCGCCGCTCCTGGAGACCCTGTGCACCGCGCACGGGTGGGACCTCGGCACCATCTGGATGCGCGACGACAACGTCGGCGCGGTGCGCTGCGTGAGCCTTTGGCGCGCGCCGGGCGTACAGGCCCCGGAGCTGGAGGCGCTGGTCGGCGACGTCTTCTTCCCCGTGGGCGCGGGCCTGGTGGGGCGTGTCTCCACGACCGGAGAGGCCCTGTGGGTGGAGGACCTCGCCACGGGCGCGTCGTTCCCGCGCCTGGGCCTGGCCGCCAAGCGCGGACAGGTCTCCCTGGCCGCCATCCCCGTACTGGCTGGGCGCGAGTGCCTCGGCATCATCGAGCTGTACTCGCGCACGCGCCGCACCGACGACCCGGAGCTGCGCACGCGCCTCACCGCCGTCGGCCGGCAGCTGGGCCTGTTCCAGGACCGCCGCCGGGCCGAGAAGGCGTTACGCGCGAGCGAAGAGCGCTTCCGCGCGCTGGTCGAGAACGGGTCCGACATGACGGCGCTGGTGAGCGCCGACGGCATCTTCAAGTACGTGAGCGGGCCGGTGCGGCGCATCCTGGGCCGCACTCCGGAGGAGATGGTCGGGCACACCGCGTTCGACTTCGTGCATCCCGAAGACGCGGCCGAGATGCGGGCAAAGCTCGAGAGCGCACTCGCGAGCCCCGGCCAGCCCGTGACCGCCACCTACCGGATGCGGCATCAGGACGGCTCCTGGCGCTTCCTGGAGTCGATGGCGGTGAGCCACCGCAACAACCCGGCCATCCGCGCCATCGTGATCAACGCGCGCGACGTCACCGAGCGGCACATCCTGGAGGAGGAGCTGCGGCAGTCGCAGAAGATGGAGGCCGTCGGCCGCCTCGCCGGCGGCATCGCGCACGACTTCAACAACCTGCTCGCGGTCATGCTCGGCTACACGACCCTGACCTTGTCCCGGGCCGGCGATCCCGCCGTGGTCACGCGCAACCTCGAGCAGATCCGCACGGCGGCGGAGCGCGCGGCGAACCTCACGCGCCAGCTCCTCGCCTTCAGCCGCAAGCAGGTCATCCAGCCCCGGGTGGTGGACCTGGGCGCGGTCGTATCGGAGCTGCACACCATGCTGGAGCGCCTCATCGGCGAGGACATCGAGCTGGTGACGGACGTCGGGGGCGCCAAGGGCCAGGTCAAGGCCGACCGCGGCCAGATCGAGCAGGTGATCGTCAACCTCGCCGTCAACGCCCGCGACGCCATGCCCCGCGGCGGCCGCCTGGCCATCGTGATGCACGACGTCGTCGTCGATGCCAGCCTCGCCGGCGAGCAGGCGAGCCTGCGGCCGGGCCGTTACGTCCGGATCGACGTCACCGACAACGGGGCCGGCATGGAGCCGGAGACTCTCCACCGCGTGTTCGAGCCGTTCTTCAGCACCAAGGAGAAGGGCAAGGGCACGGGGCTCGGCCTGGCGACCGCCTACGGGATCGTCAAGCAGAGCGGCGGGCACATCGCGGTCGAGAGCGCGCGCGGCCACGGCAGCACCTTCCGCATCTGGCTGCCCGAGGTCGAGGGGGCGGTGGAACCGGCGCCCGTGTCCGCGCCGAGCCGCGCGGCCGCGCCCGAAGGGTCGGAGACGATCCTGCTCGTGGAGGACGAGGACGCGGTGCGCGGCCTGCTGCGCGAGGTGCTCGAGGACGCCGGCTACACCGTGCTCCAGGCCGCGAGCGGCGCGGAGGCGCTGCGCGTGAGCGGGGCCCACGCGGGCACCGTCGACCTGCTCCTCACCGACGTGGTGATGCCGGGCATGGGCGGGCGCGAGGTGGCGACGCTGCTCGCCGCCCAGCGCCCGGGCCTGCGCGTGCTCTTCGCGTCCGGGTACACCGCGGAGGCGATCGCCCGCCACGGCGTCCTCGAGCCGGGTACCGACCTCATCCACAAGCCCTTCACCCCCGACACGCTGCTCCGTCGCGTGCGGGAGAGGCTGGATCGGGCGTAGAACGACGACAACAGCAAAGAAAATCGATCGACGCGGTTAGCGGATAAGAGGTTGTGGCCAGGTCGGCCGGTTATCTTCTGATCGCTCCGCCATGCTAGAACTGGGATCTTTGCGCCGCGCGGACGCGGCGCGCCAGGAGGCTAGTTGGCGCGGATTCGACGGGGCGTCGGGCTGGCCTTAAGCGCAGCCGTCTGCGCCTCTGCATGTGCCCCTCGCGCCAAACCCCTCGACTTGCTGCGCGGCGGCGCCGTGCGGCGCGACGCCCAGGTCGGCGGCCGCGACGCGGCATGGATCGAAGGACAGACGGGCAAGAGCATCCGCATCAACGATGTCGTCCGCGCCACCCTCAACGCCTCCCCGCCCAGCCGGTATCGATTCGCGGTCGACATCCCCCGGGGAGCGCGCCTGAGCTTCGCCTGCGGCATCCCTCCCGAGCGCCACGACAAGCCGGGCATCGAGTTCGTGATCAAGGTGGTGACGGGCGGCAAGGAAGAGACGATCTGGACCAGCCTCCTCGATCCCCTCTCGCGGCCGGTCCATCGGAAGTGGGTGCCCGTGGATCTGGACCTGTCGCCCCAGGCCGGCCGCGGACGCGAGATCGTGTTCGAGACCCGCGGCTTCGAGAAGGACGACGATGCGCGCCAGGCCTTCTGGGGAGATCCCGGGATCACCGTGCCCGACGACGCCGCGCCGATCGCGATCGTCTACCTCGTGGACACGCTGCGCGCCGATCACACCACGCCCTACGGATATGCGCGCGACACCACGCCGGAGCTCATGGCCTTCTCGAAGGACGCCGTCGTCTTCGACCAGGCGATCTCGGCGGCGTCGTGGACCAAGCCGGCCGTCGCCTCCCTGATGACGTCGCTCCTGCCGGGCCGCCATCGCGCCGTCCAGCTCCGCGACAGCCTCGATCCCGGCCTCGTCACGCTGGCGGAGATGGTGCAGGCACACGGATTCGCGACCGGCGCCGCCGTCTCGAACTCCGTCATCTATTCCGCGGGGACGAACTTCGACCAGGGATTCGACTTCTTCGCGGGCCTGCACGGGGCGGGCAACCGGCCGTCGAAGGTCGTCGAAGCGGGCCCGGTCGTGGACGCCGGCCTCGGCTGGCTCGACGAGCGCCGCGGGTTCCCGAACTTCCTGTACGTGCACACGATGGATCCGCACGTCCCCTACACGCCCCCTCCGCCTTTCGACCAGAAGTACGAGCCGCACCCGACCCCCGATCATCCGGGCCAGGACCCGCGTTACGACTTCAAGGAGCCGCTGGACCGCGACCGTCTGATCGCGCAGTACGACGGCGAGATCGCGTACGGCGACCAGGAGTTCGGCCGCTTCGTCCAGGAGCTCAAGAAGCGCGGCCTCTACGATCGTGCGCTCATCGTCTTCATGGCCGACCACGGCGAGGAGTTCGAGGACCACGGCAAGTGGCTGCACGGCCGCAGCGTGTTCGACGAGCTCATCCACATCCCGCTGCTGGTGAAGTTCCCCGGCCAGCGAGGCGGCGGCCGGCGCATCGCGCAGCAGGTGCAGACCCTCGACATCCTGCCCACGGTGCTCGAGCACTTCGAGCTCTCCGTTCCCCCCGCCCCCGTGATCTCGGGCCATCCGCTGCAGGCGGTCGTCAAGGGCGGGGCCCCGGAGCCCCCCGCCGTCTCGGAGATCAGCCATCGGGGATTCGTGGCCCACGGGATGCGCACGCGCCAGGACAAATACGTCCGGCGCTTCAGCCCGGAGGAGGACGAGCTCTACTTCGACCTCCGCAAGGATCCGAAGGAGCAGCAGAACCTGATCGACCAGAATCGCGAGCGGGTGCGCCTGCTCAAGGCGGGAGTCGAAGCGGCGATGGTCCCCAACCCGTTCCGGGACACGGTGCGCTTCGAGGCTCCGGGCACCTACCAGATGCTGTTCAAGACGGGCGGCTGGATCGAGGGCGTCGAGCCCGTCGGCTTCGGGTCGGGTGACCGCTACGACCTCGACGGCAACGGACGCAAGCTGATCGTCACCGTCACCCCGCGTCCCGGACATCCGCGCGAGGTGGCGTTCAGTCTGCGTCCGCAGGGCGCGCCCGTCTGGCTGGAAGGGGCGCGCGACGGAAAGCCGCTCTCCCCGAGCGACGTGTACATCGCGCAGGAGGGCATCCACCCGACGGAGATCCCCTTCAAGCTGCCGGAAATCGAGACGGAGAAGGAGCGCGCCGAGAACATCTTCGCCGCTCCGCGCGAGGGCAAGCCCGGGGTGCACGTATGGCTGACGCTGGCTTCCGGGCACCAGGTCTTGGCGATGGACAAGGACACCTGCGAGCGGCTGAAGGCGCTGGACTACGTCAGCGGGGACTGCAAGGGCAAGTAGCGCTCCACAGACGGAGACGGGCACCGAGAGGGAGACGGGATCGGCATTCCCCGTTCCCGTTCCCGTCTCCGTCTCCGTCTCCGTCCGTTTGGCCGATCTAGCCTACCGCCCGATGTCCTGAATCGTCCAGCCCGCCGTCTCCTTCGCCAGCGAGAAGGTCTGCGGGAAGCTGCTCACGATGGAGCCGTTGATCGTGTCGCGGCGCGACACCTTGACCGTGGCCTTGCCTTCCTTCACGTCCAGCGAGAGCACGCTCATCTTCACCACCTGCGACTGGATGCTCTTGAAGGCG
>DASTLK010000566.1:0-5111 GCA_035715025.1 Vicinamibacteria bacterium | reverse complement strand
AAGGCGGGGGAGCTGGTCAAGGCGGGGGCCATCGGCCGCGTGGTCCAGACCATCGGCATGGGGCCGCACCGCATGACGCCCAAGACGCGGCCACCCTGGTTCTTCGAGAAGGAGCACTACGGCGGGATCCTCACCGACATCGCGTCGCACCAGTTCGATCAGTTCCTGTTCTTCACGGGATCGAACCAGGCGGAGATCGTGGCCTCTCAGGTCGGCAACGTCGCCCACCCGCAGTGGCCCGGACTCGAGGACTTCGGCGACGTGATGCTGCACGGCAACGGCGGCAACGGCTACATCCGCGTGGACTGGTTCACGCCCGACGGGCTCAACACCTGGGGCGACGGCCGGCTGACCGTCCTGGGCACGGACGGCTTCATCGAGATCCGCAAGAACGTGGACATCGGTGGCCGGCCCGGCGGCAACCACCTGTTCCTGGTCGATCAGAAGGAGACGCGCTACATCGACAGCAGCCAGGTGGCCCTGCCGTACGGCGAGCAGCTCGTCGACGACGTGCTCAATCGCACGGAGACGGCGCTGCCACAAGCCCACACGTTCCTGGCCATGGAGCTCGCGCTGAAGGCGGAAGCGCAAGCCAAGCGGGTGGACGTCAAGCCGACGTAGCGGCCTCATCGTCGGGCATCGCTACAACCGCCCGCTGGGGCGTCGCCGGCGTAGAGGACCGCGGGGTGCGCGGCCTCGCTCCGGGCGCCCCGCTACGCCAGCGACGCCCGTCGCGATGACACTGTTCGTTGCCTCAAAAGCAAAACGCCCGGGAGTGCGTCCCGGGCGTTTCGTACGGCGTTTGCGACGGTTAGATGCGGCTGACGTTCGCCGCGCGCGGACCCTTCGGGCTGTCGACGATGTCGAACCGGACGCGATCACCCTCGGTCAGGCTCTTGAAGCCATCACCCTGAATGGCGGAGTGATGGACGAACACATCCGGACCACCCTCACGCGAGAGGAATCCAAAACCCTTGGAGTCGTTGAACCACTTGACGGTACCTTCGATCATTTGGACGTGGGCCTCCTTCGGCCCAGCCTCGTGTGCGACGTGCTTGCGCGTCCTTGCGATGCGAAGGCGGCCACTGTGACCAACCCCGTCGAAAAACGCCGAAGCAACGGCAACGAAACAGACTAGAACGATATCACGTCACCCTCGGCCCGTCTAACCGGAGCGGGACGGTCCGCGACGCGGACGGCGCGCGCCGGAGCCTCGGGCGGGAGGCCGGCTCGAGCCGTGGGTGCCTCCATGGGGGGCGTGAGGCCGGCGGGGGCGGGCGGAGCCGCGGGCCGACCTCATCGCCGCGAGCCGTTGGTGCAGCGGCACCTCGAGCTTCTCCGCCGTCCTCTTCGTGTAGTCGAAACCGGGCAGGACCACGCGCGGGAGCTGCTTGTGGATGGCCCGCTCGATCGCGCGCAGGTTGC
Organism: Vicinamibacteria bacterium; assembly: GCA_035715025.1. Lineage (GTDB taxonomy): Bacteria > Acidobacteriota > Vicinamibacteria > Fen-336 > Fen-336 > AA29. The sequence continues at coordinate 3,686 of DASTLK010000566.1, read as the reverse complement.
CCTCTTCTTCCGGGGCCACGAACAGGAACGCGTCGCCCTTCTGCTCCGCCCGAGCCGTGCGGCCGACGCGATGGACGTAGTCGTCGGGCGAGGCGGGCACGTCGAAGTTGATGACGTGGGAGAGCGCCTCCACGTCGATGCCGCGGGCCGCGATGTCGGTGGCCACCAGGACCGGGAACTTGCCGGCCTTGAAGGCCTCCAGGGCCTGGGTGCGCTGGGACTGGCTGCGGTTGCCGTGGATCCGGCCCGAGGGGATGCCCTGCTTCAGGAGGTAGTCGGCGACGCGGTTCGCGCGGTGCTTGGTGCGCGTGAAGGCAATGACGCTGCGGATCTCTCCGCGCCGCACCAGCTCCGCCAGCAGCGCGGCCTTGAGCTCCGAGGGCACGGGGTAGACGGCCTGGGTGATGCCGACGGCCGGCTGCGACGTGCGCTCCAGGTTGATGGTGGCCGGGTTGTGCAGCATCTCGCGCGAGAGGGTCACGATGGGGCCGGGCATGGTCGCGGAGAAGAAGAGGGTCTGCCGCCGCGGGGGCAGGTGCTTCAGGATGCGGCGGATGTCCGGCAGGAATCCCATGTCGAGCATCCGGTCCGCCTCGTCCAGGACCAGGATCTCGAGGCCCTGGAGCTTCGCGTACGGGAATCGGAAGTGGTCGAGCAGCCGTCCGGGCGTGGCCACGATCACGTCGACGCCGACGCGAAAGGCGTGCTCCTGCGGGCCCATGCCGACGCCGCCGAACACCGCGGCTCCAGAGAGAGGCGTGTGCATGGCGAGCGCGCTCAGATGCTCCTCGATCTGCGCGGCCAGCTCTCGGGTCGGCGTGAGCACGAGCGCGCGCGTCGTGCGCCGCGGCTTGCCGGCCAGGCGATGGAGGATGGGGAGGACGAAGGCGGCGGTCTTGCCGCTTCCCGTCATCGCGCAGGCCAGGACGTCGCGGCCCTCCATGGCGGGAGGGATGGCCTGCTGCTGGATGGGCGTCGCGCGCGTGAAGCCGAGCTCGCGCACGCCGCGCAGGAGGTCGGGATGAAGGCCGAACCCGGAGAAGGTGCTAAGATCGCTCATCAGGAGGGAGTCCCCATGCAACTCGCCCAGGTCTCGTACGTGGGGTTCAAGAACCTGGCGACTTCACGCGAGTACACGCTCCGCGTGACGCAGGTCGACGGCAGCTCCAACGACTTCGTGTTCGCCGTATCCAACGATGCCTTTCTGACCCGGCACGTCCGCTATCAGGACGCGGCCGAGATCTGTTTCCTCAAATTGCAGCGGGCGGTGATCGCCAGCGAGCCCGGCCTGCCCGCGGCTCGGCAGAGTGTCACCGAGCAGGACTTCGAAGCGTATCGCCTCGCTCATCTGGGTCGGACCGCCGGGCGTCGTCTGTAGCCGCGGCCGTCCCCGCACCGCCTCGTATCCGCGCGACCCTCTCGCGACCCGCAGGTCGCGTCACGGGTCAGGCCGGTGTGACCTCCCAGGCAATGGCCCCGGCCGTGACTTCCAGGAAGGCGACGTGGCCGAGCTTGTGCCCCGCGGGATCGATGCGCGGACGGGCCCCGGAGCGCAACTGCAGGGCGCGCCGAAAGACGACGGTGGCGACGTGGAAATTCCCCCACGGCCGCTGACCCTCGCTGCCCGCCCGCACTTCCGAGTCCGAACCGTTGTCCTTGCCCTTCACCGACGCCCGCCCTGCCGGCGAGGCGCCACGGCCAGTGCCGGGACGCGACGCTCGGAAGGCCACCACGCCCACGCACGAAGAGCGCTCAGCAATCGCTGCAGGAAATCGTGCATGTGAACCTCACGCGGCCCGGCGCGGGGTGAGCCTTGGTCCCGAGGACCGTCGAGACGGCCGGCCGATATGCCGGACGTCGGGGCCCGCACGAGGTCAGTCAGTGGCGTCGATTGTAGCACGGCGGCCAGGACCGGCCTCCGGAAAAGCGCGCCGGCCGTTCCGGGCCGCGCGCCGCCGGTGTAAGGTGGATTCTATCCGGCGGCTGTGTGTCGTCAGAAGGGAGGGTTCTCGATGGTCGAATCCGTTCGACACCCCGCGATCCAGACGTTCCTCGAGTGGGCGCGCGAGGCGATCGGTCGTGATCCGTCCTTCCGCGTGAAGGTGGATGCGGCCCTTGCCGAGCTCACGATCTCCCCGAAGCTTCGCCATCATCTGGAAGAAGAGCTCGATCTCATCGCGCGTACGTCCGCGGGAGCGCGTTCGTAGCCCTTACCGTCACCAGGCCTCACCTCCCCGGCACGGCGGCCCCATAGTAGACTCGGGGGCCCGCTTCATCCCGCACAATCGAAGGCCACCGGAGGAGAAAACCCATGCCCTCGCTCGTGACGTTCCCCAGGACCCTGGCCGCGCTCGCGGCTCTCGCGCTGATCGGTCCCGCCGCCGCTGCGAGCGGAGAGGACTGGAAGATCCTTTTCGACGGCAAGTCCACGGACGCGTGGCGCGGTTACAGCCGCGACGCCTTCCCGGCCGGCTGCTGGGCGATCGAAGGAGACACCCTGAAGACGGTCTCCGGCGGCAAGGGCCCCTGCGACCTCGTCACCCGCGAGCCCTACCGCGACTTCGATTTCGAGCTCGAGTACAAGCTGTCTCCGGGCGGGAACAGCGGCGTCCTCTATCGCGTGGCCGAGCTGCCGGGCGAGCCGTCCTGGCACTCCGGCCCCGAGATGCAGATCCTGGACGACGACAAGTACCGGCAGAACTCCCCCAAGAACTGGACGGGCGCGCTCTACGACCTGATCGCGGCCCCGAGCGACAAGCCCGTGCGGCCGGTGGGCGAGTGGAACAAGGTGCGCGTGCTCGTGCGCAACAACCACGTCGAGCACTGGCTCAACGGGAAGAAGGTCGTCGCCTACGACCTCGGCAGCGATGCGCTCAAGGCCCTGGTGGCGGAGAGCAAGTTCAAGGACATGCCGCGCTTCGCGCGTGAGCCGGAGGGATACATCGCGGTCCAGCACCACGAAGGCGGGGACGTCTGGTTCCGGAACGTGCGCGTCCGTCGCCTCGACGCGGCCGCGTCCGCGCCCTCCACGGCCCCCGCGCCGGCGCGGCCGGCAGGGAAGGGCAGCGACGGCGGCTGGGTCTCGCTTTTCAACGGCAAGGACCTCACCGGCTGGAAGGCCCACGGCCAGGAGCGCTGGACGGTCGACGACGGCGAGATCCACGGCGTGGCGGTGACGAAGGAGTACGGCTATCTCTCGACCGAGAAGACGTATCGCGATTTCGAGATGAAGGCGAAGTTCAAGGCGGAAGGCACTGGCAACAGCGGCGTCTTCTATCACTCCACGCTGGACGGCGTCGACATCAAGGGCGTACAGGTGGAAGTCGACCCCCATCCGGGCATGCACACGGGCGGGCTCTACGAGAGCGCGGGACGGGGATGGCTGATCCAGCCGAGTGAAGCGGCGGAGAAGGCGCTCGTCGTCGACGGCTGGAACGAGGTCCGCGCCGTCGTGCGTGGGCCTCACGTCCAGACCTGGGTCAACGGCGTCCCCGCCGTGGACTACACCGACCACAGCCCGAAGTACACGGACGGGCTCATCGCCCTCCAGCTCCACGCCGGCGGCGAAGGAAAGATGCGGTTCAAGGACATCGTCGTGCGCGAGATCCAGTAGGGTGGCCGCGCCCACGCGCGCGTCGCGCACCCTCGGGGTCGGGATCAGCGGCATCGGCTGGTGCGCGGCCGAG